>JACPPO010000012.1 GCA_016190945.1 Acidobacteriota bacterium
CCTGAGGATCGTATCGCCGCGCTTTCTCCGATACGCGCACGCGGCCGGGCTCAAAGTACAGGTGTGGACGGTGGATGAGGAGACGGACATGCGGCGGCTGCTCGCCTGGGGCGTCGATGGGTTGATCAGCAACCATCCGGACCTCGCAGTCCGTGTGCGCGACGCGTGCTGCCCATGAACCCGCCATCGCTCGACGACCCGACGTTCTCCATAACTCAAGCAGGAACTGGACGAGGTCTGTCCAGGAGCCGGCGCGCCTTTCTGAGCACGCTCTCCATCATCCTTGCCGTGAGCCTGCCGGTGTTTGTGTTCTGGCGGCTCGGGTGATAGCAGCCGACGAGGGCGGGCACGCGGTCCTGGTGCTCCCCGGGAAGCGCGACGACGCCGTGGCCAAACGGCGGCTTCCGTGAAAACAGCACCCCGTGGCGGCGCAGCCGCTGCAGCCAGGCGTCGAAGCCAATCTTTCCAAGCGCGACGACCACGCGAACATGCGGTAGCTGCTCGAGCTCGGCATCGAGGTGATCGAGGCACCGCGCGATCTCTTCGGGCAGCGGCTTGTTGTCGGGCGGCGCGCAGCGGACAGCCGACAGGATGTACGCATCCGTCAGCTGCAGCCCGTCATCCGCGTGTCGGGACGTGGCGATGTTGGCAAAGCCCGTGCGATGGAGCGCCGACATCAGAAAGTCGCCGGACCCATCGCCGGTGAACACGCGGCCGGTGCGATTGGCGCCGTGCGCGGCGGGCGCCAGGCCGACGAGGAGGAGCCGCGCGTCGGGATCGCCGAAGCCGGGCACCGGGCGGCCCCAGTAGGCGTCGTGGCGATGCGCGCGCTTCTTCTCCCGCGCCACGCGGCGGCAGTGGGCTCTCAAGCGCGGACAACGTTCACACGACACGATGGAAGAGTGAACGGCAGCAAGCCGCGGCGGGACGCGAGTGACGTTCTGTGCCGTTCCGTGGTGGGGGAGATCGGACGAAACAGGTTTCATCGGAAGATCAGCGAATAGTACAATCGTACGGATAGATCGATCACGATGACGCATGCGTAATACAGCACCGAAGGACGCGGCCGAGCTCGAAGCGCTCGAGACCCGGGAGTGGCTCGAGTCGCTCGATTACGTGCTCCAGTCCGGAGGGCCCGCCCGGGTTGGCCGCCTGCTCGACCTGCTCGCGGATCACGCCAGGAAGAGCGGTGTCAGACCCCCCTTCTCGGCCAACACCCCCTACATCAACACCATCCCCGCCTCAGAGCAGCCGCTGTTCCCCGGGAACCGCGACATCGAGCGCCGGATCAAGAGTCTCGCCCGCTGGAACGCGTTGGCGATGGTGGTCAGGGCCAACAAGCTCGAAGACGGGATTGGCGGCCACATCTCCACCTACGCGTCGGCGGCGACCTTGTACGAGGTCGGGCTGAACCATTTCTTCAGGGGGAAAGGTGCCGGCCACGGCGGTGACATCATCTATTTTCAGGGGCACGCGGCGCCCGGCATCTACGCCCGCGCGTTTGTGGAAGGGCGCATCGGTGTCGAGCGCCTCGAGAACTTCCGGCGGGAGCTGCGGCCGGGGGGCGGCCTGTCGTCGTATCCGCACCCATGGCTGATGCCAGACTTCTGGGAGTTCCCGACCGTGTCGATGGGCCTCGGGCCGATCTGCTCCATTTATCAGGCGCGCTTCATGCGCTACCTCGAGGACCGCGGGCTGAAGAAGCGCTCCAACTCGAAGGTGTGGGCGTTTGTCGGCGACGGCGAGACCGACGAACCTGAATCGCTGGGTGCCATTACCCTGGCCTCCCGCGAGAAGCTCGACAACCTGATTTTCGTCATCAACTGCAACCTCCAGCGCCTCGATGGCCCGGTGCGCGGCAACGGCCAGATTATCCAGGAGCTCGAGGCGGTCTTCCGCGGCGCTGGATGGAACGTCATCAAGGTGATCTGGGGCAGCGAATGGGACGCGCTGCTCGAGAAGGATCGGGACGGCCTGCTCGTCAAGCGCATGGGTGAAGTCGTTGACGGGGAATACCAGAAATACGGCGTCGAGTCCGGCGCCTACGTCCGGCAGCACTTCTGGGGCGCCGACCCTCGCCTGCTGGACATGGTCAAACACCTGTCGGATGAGCAGCTGAAGAAGCTGACGATCGGCGGCCACGACCCGGTCAAGGTCTACGCGGCGTATAAAGCCGCGTCCGAACACACCGGCCAGCCCACCGTCATTCTGGCGCGCACCATCAAGGGATACGGCATCGGTGAGGCGGGCGAGGGGAGGAACATCACCCATCAGCAGAAGAAGCTGAACGAAGAAGAGCTGCGAGCGTTCCGCACGCGCTTCGGCGTGCCGATTGGCGACGACGAAGTCGCGAAAGCCCCGTTCTACCGGCCGCCGGAGAACAGCCCGGAGATCACGTACGTGCTCGAGCGGCGCAAGCAGCTGGGCGGCTTCGTGCCTACGCGCACGTCCCAGGTCGAGCCGCTCAAGACGGACACGCTCCCGGAGCTCTTCGCCGAATTCCATAGAGGCAGTGAGGGGCGGAAGGCGTCGACCACGATGGCCTTCGTGCGGATGCTCGCCAAGCTGCTCAAGGACAAGGAAGTCGGCGAGCTCATCGTGCCGATCGTGCCGGATGAAGCGCGGACCTTCGGGATGGAAGCGCTCTTCAGGCAGGTTGGCATCTATTCCCACGTCGGCCAGCTCTACGAGCCTGTCGACATGGACGTGCTCCTGTACTACAAGGAAGCGATGGACGGGCAGATTCTCGAAGAGGGCATCACCGAGGCGGGATCGATTTCGTCGTTCATTGCGGCCGGCAGCGCCTACGCGACGCACGGCATCAACACCATCCCGTTCTTCATCTACTACTCGATGTTCGGCATGCAGCGCGTTGGCGATCTGGTGTGGGCGGCGGCGGACGCGCGCGCGCGGGGATTCCTGCTCGGCGGCACGGCGGGGCGGACGACGCTGGCCGGCGAGGGACTGCAGCACCAGGACGGCCACAGCCACCTGTTGTCGCTGGCGGTGCCAAACCTGATTTCGTACGACCCGGCGTTCGCCTACGAAATCGCGGTCATCATCGAGGAGGGCATCCGGCGGATGTACAAGGAAGGCGAGAGCATCTTCTACTACATCACGGTCATGAACGAGATGTATGAGATGCCGCCGATGCCCGACGGCGCGCGCGAAGGGATTCTCAAGGGGATGTACCGCCTGCGCGCTGCGGAGAAGAAGCAGGGACAGCCCCGCGCGCACCTGCTGGGCAGCGGCGCAATCCTCAACGAGGCCGTGAAGGCGCAGCAGATCCTGGCCGAGCAGTACAAGGTGGCCGCCGACGTCTGGAGCGTGACGAGCTACCAGGAGCTCTATCGAGACGGCCACGCATGCGGGCGGTGGAACCGCCTGCATCCGGGTGAGCAGCCGCGCGTGCCCTACGTGACGCAGTGCCTCGGCACGACCGAAGGCGCGCTCGTCGCGGCGTCCGACTACGTCAAGGCGCTCCCCGATGCGATCGATCGGTGGCTGCCGCGGCCGCTGACCTCGCTCGGCACCGACGGGTTCGGCCGCAGCGAGAACCGCGCGTCGCTGCGCGACTTCTTCGAGATCGACGCCAAGCACATCGCGGTGTCGGCGCTGGCCGCCCTCGCGCGGGACGGCACGCTCGATGCGGCGATAGTGAAAAAAGCGATCAAGGATCTCGGGGTCAATCCCGACAAGCCGAATCCGGCGATTGCGTAAGGCGGCAACGTGGCGGAATCCATGGTCCCTGAACTGGATGAGAACGTCGCCGGCGGCGGCGACGTGACGCGCGTGCTGGTCAAGGTCGGCGACATCATCGCGCGCGAGCAGACGGTGCTGGAACTCGAGACCGACCAGGCGATCATCGAAGTGCCCTCCTCGGTCGCCCGGCGGGTCACCGAGATCAAGGCCAAGCTGGGAGACAAGGTGACGGTGGGCGCCGTCGTTCTCATCGACGAAGACGGGGCGGCCGGCGCCGGGGAATTGATCGCGGAAGGTGTGCTTGCGGTGGAAATGGGCGACATCGCCGAAGATATGAAGCTGGCCGTCCATCCGCATCCCGCACTCTGCGAGACGCCGATCGAGGGCGCCGAAGTCTTTTTCGGACAGAGCACGCACGTCTACAAACCGAGGCACAAGTAGAGGTAAACTTCAGGAATCGAGGAGACATGACCAAGAAGATCGATATCGTAATCGCGGCGTGTGCGGTGTTGTGGGCCACGGCCGGTCTGCATTCCACCCTTCGGGCGCAGGTCGCGATCGCCGACGGCGTGTACACGGAAGAGCAGGCCAGGCGCGGCAAGGCGCTGTTCACCGAGAGCTGCGTCGAGTGTCACGGCAAGGATTTGAACGGGATGGAAGACATCGTACCGCCCCTGACAGGGGAGAACTTCCTCAAGACGTGGCGGGGGAGATCGGTCGGCGACCTGTTTGACCAGATCAGCAAGACGATGCCGGTCCTCGATCCTGGATCGCTGAAGCCGGAGCAGGCCGCGGATCTCGCGGCCTATATCCTCAGCGTCTCGAAGTATCCCGCAGGTACCACGGACCTCGCCTCCAAGCTCGAGGCGCTCCAGTCAATCAAGATCGAGACCCCCAAGCAATAGGGGCGGCTCTCCGTTATGCGGGTGGTTGTTTCGAGCGCAGTACCGCTTCCGCCTGTTCGTGCGCGTGGTAGGAACTGCGCACAAGAGGTCCGGACTCGACGTGTACGAAGCCTTTGGCGAGGGCGATGCGCTTCAGCTTCGCGAACTCCTCCGGATGGTAGTAGCGGATCATGGGCGCGTGCGTTTCGGTCGGACGCAGGTACTGGCCGATCGTGAGGATGGAAACCCCCGCGCCGCGGAGATCGTCGAACACCGATACGATCTCGTCGACCTCTTCGCCCAAGCCCATCATGATGCCGGTCTTGGTTGGGATCGCCGGCTTGTAGCGGCGGGACCGATCGAGCAGCTCGAGCGACCTCGGATAGCGTCCACCCGACCTCGCCATCCGGTACAGCCGCGGGACAGTCTCGATATTGTGGTTGAGCACGTCGGGCCCGGCGTCCAGCACCTCCATGAGCGAGGCCTCGACGCCCTGGAAATCGGGGATCAAGACTTCAATCCGGCAATCGGGAATGCGGGCGCGCGTTTCGCGAATCGTCTCGGCGAACATGAACGCGCCGCCGTCGGCGAGGTCGTCCCGATCGACCGATGTGATGACGGCGTGCCGGAGCGCCATCGCGTCGATCGCCTGCGCGACGCGCGCCGGCTCCGCCAGGTCGAGCTCGTTGGGCCGCCCGTGGGCGACGGCGCAGTAGGCGCAGGCACGCGTGCAGACGTCGCCGAGGATCATGAAGGTCGCGGTTCCATGGTGCCAGCACTCGCCGATATTGGGGCAGCGCGCCTCCTCGCACACTGTGTGGAGCCTCAGCTCCTTCATCAACTCCTTCAACCGGAGGTGGTTCTCCGAGCCGGGGGCGCGCACTTTGAGCCACTCAGGCTTCGGCTCGCGGGGCTTTACGAATGCTAAGGGGGCTTCGACCGACATACACTTTTCACTATTCTATCGGTCTATCGGCACGGGCCGCGTCGGAATACGACTGAAAGGCGTATGGCATCCCAACGCTTGGCGATCACATGGCTGGGTCACAGCACGTTTCTGGTGCGTACGCCCGGGGGAACACGCGTGCTGTTCGATCCGTGGCTCGTCGACAACCCGGCATGCCCGGCGTCGATGAAGAAGCCGCCCAAGACGGGTCTCGTACTGGTGTCGCACGGCCATGCCGATCACATGGGCGACCTCGTCGCGGTGGCGCGCGAGAGCGGCGCGCCCGTCGTCGGAATGTTTGAACTGTGCGACTGGCTGAGCCGCAAGGGGATTGCGAACGTGTCACCCATGAACAAAGGCGGCTCGCAGAGCATCGGCGGCCTCCGGATCACGATGACCGACGCGCGGCACAGCAGCGGGTATGTCGACAACGGCCAAATGGTCTACATGGGCGAGCCGGCGGGATATATCGTCCGGCTCGAAGACGGCATGACGCTGTACTACGCCGGCGACACATGCCTCTTTGGAGACATGCGCCTGATTGGCGAGATGTACACGCCGGATATTGCGTTCCTCCCGATCGGCGATCGGTTCACGATGGATCCGACGGCCGCCGCCAGGGCATGTGAGTTGCTGGGCGTACGGCAGGTCGTGCCGATGCATTGGGGGACGTACCCACTGTTGACGGGCACGCCCGCGGAGCTGAAAGAGCTCGTGGAACCGCGTGGTGTGCAGGTGCTGGAACTGAAACCAGGAGAGACCGCGGAGTAAGCGTGCGCCTTCCTGGAGGCCTGAAGGCCTCCGGCCACCGAATCGACCTCCGGCTACCGGATGACGATTGTGCCCTGCAGCGACGTGTCCGAGTCCCGGTCGTGATCGTGATAGCCGCAGGTGCGGACGGTATTCAGATTGCCCGTCTGGCGGCTCTGTTCCGGCTGCAGGAATCCGACCTGATTGATCTCAGGGCAATCCGTGTGGTCGGGATGAGGATTCGAGCTCATATCGTGCGGGCGGGCGTCGTTGTTCACGAACGTCACGCGTGAGCCGGCCGCGATCGTTACCGATCGCGGTGAGACACCGCTTGACGTGATGGTGATCGTGGCACCGGTGGATGAGGCGGGCGTTCCTGTCGGGGTCGGCGTCGGCGAGCTTGGCGTAGTACTGCCGGCACCACCCCCACAGGACACCGCCGCGACGACGAGCACAATCGCGAAACACAGAGACAGAGAAGCCGGCTTGCGCGTCAGAAGAACTTCCGCGAAATATTGAAGCCGAGATACCAGTCGTCGTTCGTGAACCCGCCGCGCGCCAGTTGTCCCATCGTCGTCCCGAAGCTGTTTGAGAAGTTGAGCTGGAACACATGGCCGCCGGCGCGCTTCTCGATGCCGAAGCTGCCATGCGTGACGCCGGGATCGTAGCCGACCACGCGCGGGATGGCTTCGCCGACAAGGTAGACCGTCGGGCGCACCCGGATCCGGGCCGCGAGTCCGACCATGAACGTGTCGTTGTCATCGACCAGCGCATCGGGGCCAGGATTGCTGTTGTTCACCCAGATCGGTTCCGCGTAGACGGCGCCCCGGCTGCCAAGCGTGCGCGACACGGACACGCCGACAGCCGGCGAGTAGCTGTCGCGAAAATTGTTCGTGCCGTCTATCGACGCCAGAACGCCAAGCCCGATGGGGGACGCCCCGTTCTGCTGCAGCACGTTGTACTGCCCGAAGAACTCGACCGTCTTGTTGCTCGTGCGATGGA
This sequence comes from Acidobacteriota bacterium, assembly GCA_016190945.1. GTDB lineage: Bacteria > Acidobacteriota > Vicinamibacteria > Vicinamibacterales > UBA2999 > JACPPO01. The sequence goes on from JACPPO010000012.1 coordinate 7,285, forward strand.
TGCCGGCCTGCAGCCCCCGCATCACGCCGAAGCGGTACTCGAGACCGATCTGCGCCCCCGAATCGAGGCCGAACAGATCGCCGACCAGATCCCCGAAGTGGCCGCCGCCGAGCGGTCGTCCAAACCGGTGTGTCACGCGAAACGCGCTCTTGAAGTGCGGCAGGCGCAGTGTGGTGGGGAGCGTCACAATCGTGAAGTCCGGCTGCGAGACACTCAGGTCGAGATCGGGGTCGCCCTGCGGAACCTGCGCCGATGCAGCCCGCGCGATCAAGGCGGACGCCACTACGAACAAGAGGAGCTTCTTCAATGCAGTCATGACCAATGTACCACCTGTCAGTCTCTCCTGGCCACAAGCTGGATCCAGCGCTTGACGATCGCGATCCGCCAGTCGCTCAGGGACTGTGGACCGCAACCCGGAGAGAAATCGTACGCGCAGATGACGCAGGATTACCGGACCGGTAATCGTCGACCAAAGACGAAATCCGGTTTGATTGTCTGCGACTTCGGAAACTGGATTCTGAAACGATTGCAGTGAGCTTTTCGTCGATTTGCGGGTGTGTCATCCGCGAGCCTAGGTGGCCCCCCGATTGCACTTGCCGCAAGAGCCATGGCTAGACATGCGCCCGCGCACGTGGCGGTCTTCTTCGGGCTGACCGCCATGTTCATTGATGCGATACCTCTTTGGGCACAATCGACGGGACCCGATCCCCAACCCCAAACACCAGCGAACACCGCCGGGGCGGCGCCTGACGACTCAAGACGGCGACTCGTGGAACCGGATTATCGGACGATCAACTTGCCTACCACCGCGCGGCTACCGCTGCATCGTTCGAACTTTCAGCTGACTCATCGATTCGCCGGAAATCTCAGAAGAGAAAGCTTCGGGTATCAGGCTTCCAACCTGTTCGGGCTCGATCAGGGCGCCATGGTCGGGTTGGAATATCGATTCGCGGTCGCCAAAGATATCCAGGCGGCTGTCTACCGCGCTACCCTTGACAAGACCCTTCAGTTCCACGGCAGGTACGATGCGCTGCGTCAAAGCGACTCGACGCCTCTCTCGATGTCGGCGGTGCTTTCGATCGAAGGGGCCGACAACTTCAGGCGGCGACACGCGCCCGCAATCGGCGCGGTTGCCTCCCGGGTGTTTGCGGAGACCGTCGCCGTGTACGCCGTGCCGACTTGGGTGCACGACACGGCGGCGCTGCTTGGCGTGAATCGCGGCACCTTCTTTCTGGGCCTGGCTGCCCGCGTCCGTGTGCGCTCCTCCGTTTACCTCGTCGGCGAGGTTTCGCCACGTCTGGCAGGTTACGCGCCAAGTCAGCCGGAGTTCGGCTTTGGTGTCGAGAAACGCCTGGGCGGCCACATGTTCCAGTTGAACTTTGCGAACACCTCAGCGACTACGTTCGGCCAAACCGCGCGAGGCGGTTTTCCGGAGTCGCTGTACCTGGGGTTCAATCTCGCGCGAAGGCTTTTTTGACCTGTTGTCCGGAAGGAACTCGCATTATGAGACGTCTGTCCCTCGTCGCCGTCCTGTTCGCCGTCGTTTCAGTAGCGTGCGGTGATTCAGACAGCCCAACCAGCCCGTCGTCGTCGCCGACGTCCGCCAGGTTCACGGTACGACTCCTGCCGGCCAACGAGGTACCGCCCGTCACGAACGCCGATGCATCGGCGAGCGGCACGACCACCATCACGTTGAACTTGACGAGGGACGCCGCCGGAACCATCACCGCTGCGACGGCGGACTTTCAAACGACCGTCACCGGGTTCCCCGCGAGCACGACGGCGACCGGGGGTCACATTCACCGCGCGCCGGCTGGCTCAAACGCCGGGGTGCTCGTCGGTCAGTTCGGATCGGGGGAGTTCGCATTGACGAATGGCGCGGGATCGCTCGCGAAGAACGGGATCAGCGTTGGGGCGACGGATGCGCAGGGAATACTGGACAACCCGTCAGGTCATTACTTCAACTTCCACACCACGCTCAATCCGGGAGGCGCAATCCGCGGCCAGTTGTCCAGGACGCAGTAGCACACTCGGCATTGTCGATGCCGTGAGGGGGACGAGGCATCACAGGCGACCACGCGCGTGATGTGGCTCCAATCCACCATAAGGTTTCCACAGGTTAATCGATTCGATACTTCGCCAGATAGTAGCTGAGCGCACGCTGGCTGATGCCCATCAATTCGGCCGCGTCTTTCTTGACGCCGCCCGACTGCGCGATCGCCCGGCGGATGGTTTCGCGCTCGACCCATTCGAGGTTCTGATGCAGACGCATCGATGGGAGGCCAGGCGCAGGCGTGGATGTGGCTCCCAGGAGGGAAATCGACGCGGTCGTCAGCACCGGTCCCGTGGCCAGGACGACGGCGCGCTCGATCGTGTTCTCGAGTTCGCGCACGTTCCCGGGCCAGTCGTACTTCTGCAGGGCCTCCGCCGCCTCGTCGTCAACGCGATCGATGCGCTTACCGGTCCGCTGGCGGTGCTTCTCGACGAAGTGATCGACCAGCACGGGAATGTCTTCACGCCGCTCCCGCAGCGGCGGCAGCGTAATCGGGATCACGTTCAGCCGATAGTACAAGTCCTCCTGGAACCGACCATCGCTGACCATCTGCTTCAGGTCGCGGTTGGTCGCGGCGATGACGCGCACGTCGACACGCTGCGTCCGCTCCGCGCCAAGCGGCTCGAACTCCCGTTCCTGCAGCACGCGCAGGAGCTTCGACTGGATCGCGGTCGTGAGCGTGCCGATTTCGTCGAGGAAGATCGATCCGCCGTCGGCGAGCGCGAACTTGCCGCGCTTGGTCATGGTCGCGCCTGTAAAGGCCCCGCGCACGTGGCCGAAGAGCTCCGACTCAAGGAGCGTCTCCGGGATCGCCGCGCAGTTGACCTTGATCAGCGGCATGTCGCGCTGCGCGCTGCGATGGTGGATCAGCCGCGCCACCATCTCTTTGCCCGTTCCCGTTTCGCCGGTGACAAGCACCGTGCTCTTGGTTTGCGCGACCAGCTCGGCGCGCTGGATCACTTCCTCCATCGCGTGGCTGCGTCCGACGATCCCGTAGTAGTTGAACTCGGCGTCGCGCTCGCTGATAAGATACTGCCGCTCCGTTTGCAGCCGCAGGCTCTTCACCGCACGACGTGCCAGCGCTAGCAGCTCGTCGACCTCGAACGGCTTCTCGAGGAAATCCTCGACCCCCAGCTTGAACGCCTCGCGCACGAGCTGCGTGGAGCCATGCGCCGTCATCATCACAATCTGTGGGCGCTCGGCCGCCGCCGTCTGCGCCAGTTCGCGAATGAGTTCCAGGCCCGTCATGCCGGGCATCACGTTGTCCACGACAAGCAAATCGAACGACCGCTCGCCAAGGTGCCGCTGGGCCTCCCGGATGGTCGTGGCTTCGACGACTTCGTGGCCTTCGTCGCGAAGTGCGCGGCCCAACCGCTTCAGGATTTTTTCCTCGTCGTCGGCGAGCAGGATCGAGCCGTGGGTGGGGGTCATGCCTGCGGGCCACCCAGGTTCTGCGGCAGATCGATGCGGATCTCGGTGCCCTCGCCGCGGCGGCTTGACACAGTAAGGGTGCCGCCAAGCCCCTCGATGATGTTCTTGGCGATGGGAAGTCCGAGGCCCGTGCCCGCCCTGCGGGTGGTGAAGTACGGATCGAAGATGTGCGCCATGTCCTCTGGCGTGATGCCGATGCCGCGATCCTGGATGGCGATCGCGACGCGACCGTTCGCGGCGCGCGTCTGCACGCGGACGCCGGGTTCGTCCACGTCAGCGACCGTGGCTCGTCCGTCGGTGCCCGTGTCAGCCCGCGCACCGGCCAGGACCGCATGGCGCGCGTTCGTCAGGATGTTCACGAGCGCGGTGCGCAGGCGCTCGGCGTCGGTCACGACCCGCGGCATGGCGGGGTCCAGATCGAAGGCCACCGCCGGCGAGGGGTCTTCCGTCCAGGCGGCCTCGGCGGAGGCCCTGCAGATCTGATTCAGGTCGGCTTCGGCCAGCTCGAATCTGATTGGCCGCGCGAAGTCCAGCACCTCAGTGACGATGCGGTTCAGTCGCATCGTTTCTCCATCGATGTCCGACACCGCTTCCCGAAGCTCGGAGGGGGTGACGTGATCGCGCCGAAGCGTCGACAGCGAGGCCCGGATGATCATCAGGGGGTTGCGGATCTCATGGGCGATCACCGTGGACAACCGCCCGAGCGACGACAAGCGGTCCTTCTGCGTCGCTTCACGCTGAAAGCGCGCGATGGATTCGGTCAGCGCGTTGAAGGTCGACGCCAGCAGCCGCGCGTCCTCGTCGTCCCATGCGCGGCTCTTCAACGCCACTTTGCGTGTGAGGTCCCCGGTGGCCGCAACCTCGCGCATCGCGGTGGTGATCGCCGCCAGCGGCCGCGTCATGGTGCGCGCGACGCCGTAGCTGAGAATCGTCGCCAGCAGCAAGGTGACGATCATTACCCCGGCCAATCCGGTGCGGATGGTGTTGAGGAACCGCAGGCGGTCGGTCCGCGAGCGCAGGATGAGCGCGACCCCTGCGGCCCGCGGCGCGCCGTCGGCCGGGAGCAGCGGTCGCGCGAGGACGAGAAATTCTTCGTCGTCGATGGCCACGGACCCGATCGCGGAGGCGGCCGTGGCCGGCGCCAGCGTGGCGCGCGCGTCGGGGGGCAGTGTCGAGGCCAGGATGTGGCCTTGCGCGCCAAAGGCAATCTCGCTTCCCGTCAGGCCCTTGAACTCGGCGGCGAGCCGATCGTCCAGAAATACGCCAACGGTCAGGCGTCCGAGTATCTCTGGCAGCTCGCCATCCAGCAGAATCGGCACGCTCACCAACTGCAGGACGCCGCGACTGTGCGGCGTGAACGTCGAGATTTCCTGGACCGATTGCGGGTCCTGCGCGGCGGCCGCGATGGTCGCGGCGTCTGCGCCCGCCGATCCCAGCACGCCGCCGCTCCGTCCGGTCAGCACGAGCAGGTCCGCATTCACCTCGGCGCGGTACTCGTCCGCGAGTGGCTGAACCGTGGGCGGGTCACCTGTTTCAACGGCCGCCTTGAGCTTCGGAAGATCGGCCACGACGCGCGCGAGGCGCGTGAAGTGATCGGTTCGCGTTGCGCCGTAATGATCGACCAGCGTGCCCGCTTCCGCCAGGCCGCGCCGCAGGTCCGCCTCGGCCTCGTTCGACGCGCGCTCATCGACGAAATAGAACGCGAAGCCGAGCGAGAGCATCGCCAGCAGCGTACAGGCGAGGAAAACGCGATTGGAGAGCGACGAGGCAGCCCGCATCTACTGCACCTCGAAGTCCTGTTCGACGATCCCGCCCTGCGCGGGAATGGTGACGGAGCGCGAATCACGTGTCTGGCCCTCGTGCCAGGCCACGACCGCGTAGGTACCGGGCGGGATGTTCTCGATCCGGTACCGGCCGTCGGCGTCAGTCGTGGCGAAGTACGGATGGCCGAAGACGAGGACGAAGGCGCTCATGTGGGAGTGGATGTCGCAAAACACCCGCACCATGCCCGGCTGGTCGAAGCGGACGGCCTTCGACCGGCCGCGCGCGTAGCGGCCCAGATCGAAGCGTTTGGCTTTCGACAGCGAGAAGACGTTGTGGTACGTGCTGTCGTTGTTGGGGAAGTCGACGACGGTGCCGGTCGCGACGGCCAGCAGGTGCGGCACAAAGGTCTCGTTGCGCTGGTCCATGCGCAGGCGGGCGGGCCGATCCTCTTCGAATGCCCCCCGTGGAGCGGTCTCGAGATAGACGACCGCGCGGCGAATATCAGGCACCGGTCGCGGCGCCGGTGTCCCGAGCTCGGTGACGCTCGGGCGGCGCTCGGGCGCGGCGGCCGCACGCCGGATGTCGACACGTCCCCGTAGCGCGCCGGATGTCCGTTGTGCCGGCGCCTGCGCGGCGGCGGTTCCGATCGTGGCGAGGACCAGCAAGAGGACGATGCGCATCAGAACCAGAACAGCAGCTGCGCCGCAACCAGGCTGTCCCGCGTGACACGTCCGGCATCGCGGGCGTTGTGCTGCCACGAGACGCGTGCCACGACATTGCGCTGCAAGTAGTATCCGCCACCAATTTCACCTCGCGATACGGGCGCGTCCCACGCCACGACCCGATTCGTGCCAGCGATGCGGCTGAAGGCGAGATGCTCGGCGCGCGCGGCCGCATAAATGCCCGGCAGGATGGTGTAGCGGCCTTCGACGCTCACAGCCAGGGCCTGCAGCCGGCCGTGCGCGAGCGGTTCACTCGGCAGCGGCAGTTGCCACTGACTGTGGACGGCGTCTCCACGGACCAGCCAGCGATCGCGCGAATATTCGACGTCCAGGCCGTAGGCGCGCTGCACGAAGTCCTCGGGCGCTCCGGCCGCGACGGCGTTCATCACGCTGCGGCTGAGGAACTGGCCGCGCGTCCACGACGAGCCAAGGACAAGGCCGGTCACCGGCGTCACGGTGCCTCTCATCGCCACCTGCTTGCCGGAGTTGTCGTCCGCGACCCGGGGGTTTGAGGCGCTCCCGTTCGTGATTGACGCGGTGAGCCCAACCGCACGCCACGCGGTAGTTACCTGAACGCCGGTATCCCAACGGAAGGCCGTGACAAGCGGCAAGCCCCGATCGGCCGCCTGGTTGCCGATGCTGAAATTGGTCAGCCAGCCTCGGGCGCGCATCCGAAGCAATTCATCGGCGGTAGCGGGGACAGCGTCCGGCCGAAGCGATGTTAGGTACTGGTAGGCGAGCGGATAGCCGATAAGGGGATTGTCGCGGCCGTACGCCCGCCTCGTAAATGCACCGAAGGTGGGAGGGATCCGGCCAATCTGCACGTCGAGCCGACGGTTTGGAAACGGCCGCACGCGCGCGTACAACGCAAGCGGCGACACGTGGCCGAAGTTCTCGCTTCGGACTTCACCGAGAAAGGAAATGCGGTCCGTGGCGCGCACCGACGCCGTCACGCCCAGCCGGAATTCCCGCAGCGTGCTGTGCTCGTAATCGCTGTAGTTGAAGAAGCCGGGATCCTCGGGGGCGATAGACACCGCCACGTCGCCACCGATTACAACGCGGCCGTCCCCGATCGTCACAGGTTCGGACGGCAGCACCTGGGCGGAGGTGCCGGCGGCCATGCCGAGGCATGCCAGGAACAGCGCGAATCGTTTCATGCGGGCTCGGGAGAATCCTAACGCACGTTACGGCAGCCGCGGCACGACCTGTCCCGAGGCGGGAATCCCACTCGGCAACAGGCACAGGAGCGCCAGACGGCGCGCGTGGACCTCCGAGTTATACTTGCCCGCCGGGTGGGAAACCCCGCGCGCGGCGGGCATCCAGGAGACCTGCGTGGCCTATATCATCTGCGAACCCTGCATTGGGACGAAGGACAGTGCCTGCGTTGACGTATGCCCGGTGGATTGCATCCACCCGCGCAAGGACGAACCGGGCTTCGACTCGACGGAAATGCTCTATATTCACCCTGACGACTGCATCGACTGCGGCGCGTGCGTGCCCGCGTGTCCCGTCGAAGCGATCTTCGCGCTGGACGAAACGCCGGAGAAGTGGGAGAGTTTTATTTCTGTAAACGCGCAGTACTACCAGAAGTAGCATCGCGCAGACCGGACTTCGAACGAGCTTGGATTGGAGCGTTAACGATGCCTGCCATCCGCGGTTTGGTGCTCTCCCTCGCGGCGGTCGCCGCGGTGTTCACCCTGAGTCTTGGCGCCGCCGGCCAAGCGCAGGAGGATTCCGCCGCTCAGTTCCAGGCTGCGACGGAGTTCTTCGCGTCCGCGCGCTACCGCGAGGCGCTCGATGCCTACGACCTGGCGCTGCAAGGCAACGATGCCGCGCTCGTCACACGCGCCCGCAAGGGCAAGGTACGGGCCGCGCTGCGGATTGCGGAGTTCGACCTGGCACGGGCCGAAGCGGAGACGCTCAACGTCGACGCCGAGGCCGATGCTGAGGCGCAAACGCTGCTGGGTGACGCGCTCTGGGCCAATGGCTTATTCGGCGAGGCCGATACGGAATACCGGGAGGCGCTCGAAGAGACGCCCGGATCGTCGCGCGCCAGATTCGGGCTTGCACGGTCGCTCGCCACGCGAAGCCAGCTGGACGAAGCGCTGCACGAAGCGCTGGCCACTGCGGCGGCGGCCCCGCGGGACGCCGAGGTGCACGCATTGGCTGGCCTCATCTACGAACGACTGAACCGCTTCGGCGAGGCGGCCGACGCGTACGAACGCTACATCGCACTGCTCCCGATGGTCGAGAACAACTCGACGGCGGCGATAGCTCAGAGCAAGGTCCGGCTGCTGCGGAGCTTCAAAGGCCGCGTGCCGCTTCAGGTCGAGGAGGCCACCGGGCGCGTACATCGCCTTCGCTTCAGGCTTGCCGACCGGAAGATCGTGCTGCAGGGGCGCGTCAACAGGGCGCCCGTGGAGTTCGTGCTCGACACCGGCGCCGAGCGAACAGGGCTGTCGGACGTGACCGCCCGCCGCGCGGGCGTGATCCCGGTCACCGCGACGGTCAGTGCCGGCGTCGGCGTTGCCGCGCTGGGGCGCATCGAGCTCGGGCGCGCCGACAGCATCGAGGTGGGCACGCTGCGGATTCGCAACGTCCCGGTCGCGATCAGGAGGCTGGTGCGCGGCGCCCTTCCGCGGTGGCAGAGCGAAAGCTTTTCGCCGCTCGCCATGGGGTACTCGGTCGTCATCGATTACCAGCGGCGCGAAGTGTTGCTGGCCCGGACACTCCCTGAGGGGCAAGCCGACTTCCGCCTCCCGATGCGCATGAATCGCCTGCCCCTGGTCAGGGGATTGCTCAACTCGACCCATCCCGCCTATTTCGTCGTCGATACGGGCGGCGAGCTGATTTCGATCAGCGCCGAAATCGCGCTGGCGCTCGCCATGCCACCCGCGCGCCGGATTCCGCTGCGCGTGTCCGGGATAGCCGGCGTCGACGAGAACGCATTCCTGCTGCCTGGCGTGAACCTTGACTTCGAGGAGATCGAATATCGGAACGTCGGGCTGGCGGTGCTGAACCTGCGCGCGCCCAGTGTGCTGCTCGGCTTTCAGCTCGGCGGGATCGTCGGCCATCAGTTCCTCGCCGATTACCGGGTGTCGTTGGATATGGGGCGGAGTGAGATGCGACTGGAAAAATTCTAATGTACTAGACATCTGCAGGCGAGGATTTCGCGTTCGATCGGGGCGGCCGTCTGCGGTCAGGAGGGTGACATGAAACGATTAGGCTGGACGTCTGTAGGGGCTGGCGTACTGATAGCAGTTGCGACGGGGGGCGTCTCGTTCGCGCAGCAAGGGGCGCCACAGCCGCCGACTCGCGTGATTTCAAAGATCAGAGGCGATCTCTACAAGTTTCAGAATAACCAGCACAACTCGTGGTTCCTGGTGACGTCGGAGGGTGTGATTGTCGGCGATCCAATCAATGCTGAGGCGGCAACCTGGCTCAAGAACGAGATCGCGCAGCGCTTCAAAGTCCCGGTGCGATATCTCGTCTACAGCCACTACCACTGGGACCACGCCCGCGGTGCCCGCGTATTCGACGACACCGCGGAACTCGTCGGACACGCCAACATGGCGGCCGAGATTAAGGATGCGGTGGCCAACATTCAGGCCGGCGTCACACGTGGTTTGGACAAGAACAAGGATGGCAAGATCGAGAGGTCAGAGGCACAGGGAGGGACGGCCCAGGCGTTCGATGATCTCGACACGAATCGCGATGGGGCAATTGACGGTGCCGAAATCAGCGGCGATGTCCGTCCACCTGAAAGCACCTATACGGACCGGCGCACGATTACGCTCGGCGGCAAAAGGGTGGAGTTGATTCATCCCGGGCCGAATCACTCGGCCGACGGGACGATCGTGTATTTTCCTGCCGAACGCGTGGTGTTCGGGGTTGACTGGATCAATGTCAGGGCGACGGCGGGCAATCTCGTGACGCCCGCGCCGCTCGACCAATGGCTCCGCTCGCTGAAGCTCGTCGAAGCGCTTGATTTTGACCTTGTCGCTCCCGGCCACGGAAACATCGGGACCAAGGCCGACATGACTGACCAGGTGCAGTATTTCGAGGAGCTCATCAAGGGCGTTTCGGCGGGGATCGCCGCCGGCAGAACCGTCGAGCAATTACAGGCGAGCAACCTTCTCGAGAAGTACAGCTGGTGGCCGGGTTTCGCACAGGGGCGCAACGCAAACATTGCCGCCGCCTACCAGCAGCTCAGTGCCGGGTCACGATAGCTTCCGCCGCCAGCCCAGCCTGAAAATGCTCCGATCTCGCTCTCAGTCTGCCTTGACTTGACACAAAAGGACCGCGTAGGCTCGCGACGCCTTGTCTTCAAGACGTTCCAAGATTCACTCGCAGTCGGGAAGGCCTTGGGGGTGGAAGCCTATTCGTCGGGCCGTCATGATCTGTGTCCTGACGGATGTCTCCGCCTTTTCCCAGCCACTCCCACCGGCCGGCACGCAAGAGAAGGGCAAGATCTCCGCTGCGATCGACGATGAGACCGTTCGGCTGGGCAAGGTCGTAACGGCGGTCAGGACCCGCGACAGGATGACGCTTGACGGCCGTCTCGACGAACCCGCCTGGAAACTGGCCATCCCCGCGACCGACTTCACGCAATGGGCGCGGCCCGGCGTACCCGCAAGCAACAAGAGCGAGGTGCGGTTTCTCTACGACGAAGACAACCTGTACGTCGGCTTCGACTCCTGGGACAAGGACATCGCGCATCGCGTCGTCAATGAGATACGGGAGGATTTCAGTGTCCGCGACACCGACAGCGTGAGCGTGGTCATCGACAGCCTTCATGATCGGCGGTCCGGGTTCCTGTTCGGCACCAATCCCGCCGGCGCCCGCCGGGACTCGCAACTGTCAAATGACGGCTCGAACAACAATCGAGACTGGGATGGGGTGTGGGACGTCAAGGTCAGCATCGACGATCGCGGCTGGATCGCGGAGTTCGTCATCCCCTTCAAGACTCTCCGATTCTCGAGCGCAGCGGAACAGGAGTGGGGACTTATCTTGAGCCGCCGGGTGCTCTCTCTCTCGGAAGAGAACACGTGGGCGCCGCATCCGGTTCGCTTTGGCTGCTGCCTGAAGCCCTCGCTGGCGGGAACGCTCAGAGGCATCGAGAACATCAACTCGGGTCGAAACCTGAAGGTCAAGCCGTTCATCACCGCGGGCATCGCCAATGCGCGAAACAGCGGCGGGATGCAGAGGATTCGATCGCTCGGCGAGATTGGAGATTACGAAGGCGGAGTCGATGTGAAGTATGGATTGACCCAGTCACTCACGCTGGATGCGACCTACCGCACGGATTTTGCCCAGGTGGAAGCGGACGAGCAACAGGTAAACCTGACCCGGTTCAGCCTCTTCTTCCCTGAAAAGCGCGACTTCTTCCTCGAGAACGCAGGCACCTTCAGCTTCGGGCCCGGGGGAAACCTCGTTCCGTTCTTCAGCCGCCGGATCGGCCTGAGCGGCAGCGGGATTCCGATTCCGATCGCCGGTGGAGCCCGGTTGACGGGCCAGGCGGATCGATACGATATCGGACTTCTGGCCATGAAGACGGAGAAGCTGGAGACGCCGGCGTCCAAGATCCCCTCGAACAACTATGTGGTGGGCCGAGTCAAACGGAATCTGCTGACGCGGTCCTGGATTGGAACAATCGTCACGAGCAGAGATTCGACGATAGCGGGCGATTACAATCGCGTGTATGGGGCCGACGCGCGCTTCGTATTTCACAACAAGCTGGAGTTCGATTCCTGGATTCTCCGAAGCGATACGCCCGGCAGAACCGGTAAGAATCAGGCCAGCAGGTTTGAAACGGGCTGGCGCGATGACGAATGGGAAATTGTGGGCCACTATAAACAGGTCCAGCGGAATTTCAACCCGGAAGTCGGGTTTGTCCGCCGGCCGGACAACACCCAATACACCGGGGATTTCGCATGGAGACCCCTGCTGCGACAGAGCGACACCATTCGCAACCTGAATGTGTCGGCCGGCGTGGACTATATCGAGGGAGGCACGAGGCAGATCGAAACGCGGGCACACAATCTTGCGCTCGGAATTCAACTCCTGAACAACGGGGCCGCCAGCTTTACGATGGCCCAGACGTTCGATCGGCTTGAAAGGGGAATCGCAATCCAGGGACTGTCAATCCCCGCGGGTGACTACCAGTATCTCGACTACCGCGCTCAGTTCAACACTGATGCGAGCGAAAAGGTCAGCGGCATCGGGAGCATCAACTGGGGTGAATTCTGGGACGGCCACCGGCGATCGATCACAGGCGGCCTGACCTTCAAGCCAGTGTATCGATTCAATGCCACGTTCAACTACACGCGGAATGCCGTGGAGTTGTCACACGGGTCGTCTACGACGGACCTTGTGGGAGCTCGCTTCCTCTATGGGTTCAGCTCTCGATCCTTCCTGAACGCGTTCTTCCAGTACAACAGCGAAACGCATGAGGTCAGCACCAATATCCGGTTCAATCTCACGTACCGGCCGCTCAGCGACATCTACCTCGTTTATAACGATCGCCGGAACTCGCGTGGCAACGAGTTGATGGAGCGCGCATTCATCGTCAAAGTGACGAATCTGTTTAATTTCTAGCTAGGCTAGTCTAGACGAGGAGAACTGGCCGCCCTCGCCTGGGCGTGACTGACCAGCGACAATCCGATCGAGCCCGCACGTTTCGGAACTTCACGGTGCCAGCCGCGTCACGCGCTTCATGACGACCCCGCTGCGTCGGAGCGCTTCTCATACATCATTTTCGTGACCTGACGTCATATCTGAATTAACCTTAGCCGCGCAGGGTTCGGCAGGAGCGTAAAATGACAAATGGAACCAAGACAGCCGGTGGGCGTGAGCGGCGAACCGGGGGAGACCGCCGATCACGGAACGACCGCCGCAAGGTAGACCGCGACCCACCCGGGGACGTCGAGCGCCGCAAGGCCGAGCGGCGTCGCGGGCGCGATCGGCGCGGGAGTTGAGGGCTTCGGGCCATAATCTGCGCCTTGAGGGGAGACCGTTCCATGCGAAACATCGTCCGCACGCTCGCAATCGTCACCGCCTTTGTGGTCATCGCCGCGTCCCAGCCAGCCGCCCAGGGCTCTGCCGTTCGAGACGAGGCGCGGAAGGACTGGGTCGCCATGAAAGACACGATGATGAAGATCGCCAATGAGATGCCCGAGGACAAGTTCACGTATAAGTCGACGCCCCCGCAGCGCAACTATGGCGAGCAGATCCTGCACGTCGCGACCGTGAACGTGAACTTCCTGGAGCTTCTCGGCGGCAAAACGAAGGCGCCGGTCATCGACGCCAAGGCGACATCGAAAGCCGACATCCTGAAGGCCATGGCCGATTCGTTCGATTACGGCACGGCGTTGATCGACGAGCAAACCCCCGAGAGCATGCTCCAAACTGTTCCAGCACGGTTTATGGGCCCGTCGACCCGCTCGCGCGTCCTCTATTTTCTCATGAGCCACGCGCAGGACATTTACGGACAGATGGTGGTCTACCTGCGTCTGAACGGTGGCGTGCCGCCTAGAAGCCAGCGGCCGTAATCCACTAAACGCCCGAGCGCTGCCTGGGGGCTACAAAACAGGCAACCAAAACGACATCTTGATCAGGACGATGTTCGTCCCGGGCGCAGTGAGGGAGCTGAACATGTCGCCCAGGCTCACCCGGGTACCGACGGGGTCCTGCGCCTGGCGATCCTGCTGCCACACGAGATACAGCGTACTGCCCGGACGCCATTCCCAGCGCAAGACGACGTTGCTGCGGAATGAGCGGACATTGAAGTCACCATTGGCGAGTGCAAACGTGGCGTCTCCGGTTGACACCAGGAGACTCCCATCGGGCTGTCGCTGGAGGAAGGTCCCCAACGTGCCAAACGTTAGACGTTGCCGACTGCCTGGCGCCCACAGCTCCCCATAATCGTAGTAGCGGCCCGACGCAGCGAACGGCTCGGCGTACACATCGAGATTCACATCCGGCTTGAACGTGTAATTCATCCGAAACTGTGTTGCAAACGTGCTCCGCTCGATCTCGGCAAAGACATAGCGATTTCCAAACGTGCCCGGTCGGCCGCCGCCGAGCGTGGTGACGTACTGTTGCGTATAGATGAGGCGCTCGTAAGAGGGGGTCATCGAGAGCTGCCATTGAGGACTGGGGCGAAACGAGAAGGTCGCGTCGCCGCGGCGCGTCATCCCGCCATCTCCGTCGCCACCGGCCTCCACGGCTCCCGACCAGCGCGTCTGGGCCGTCGCGCGATTACCGAGCGTGACCTTGGAATGCCATTTCCCGGGCGTTCCCATGAGCGGTCCCCCCCGCGTCAACTTGTTATCAGTCGTCCGCAGGTTAGTCCTTACCAAAACCGCCGTCGTCCAGAAGTTGCTCCAGGTGAGGTCGACGGCAGGCTCCAACTGGACGACTTGACGGTTGCCTCCGAAGTCCCATTCACTGGCGGCTGTCATCCCGATCGAATAGTTACGCAGCAACCGCCCAGGCTGGGTCTCTCGATAACGAATGTTCCCGCGCGGCTCGATACCGTCGGCCGCCATGATGATCCCGAAGTCGTTCGGCTCGAAGTGCGGCGAGTCGATTTTCGTCGAGAGCCCCCACAGCCAATGTCGACCGCTGATCCGGCGAAAGCTGTTCTGGGTCGAGAAACCGGACAGCGATGTCAGCGTAGGGTCGAGCCGCGCGTAGTCTTTGTCGGGACGCTGGGCATAGTGAGTGCTGGACCGCTGAATGCGTTCGATCGCCCTGGGTTCTCCGGTCACGAAAGAGGTGCCGCTGGTCGATCGCAGTTCGTATTCACCACCTTTGAACCGCAGGAGCACATCGCCCCCGACGGCGAACGCGCCGCGCGACAGAAGGCTCGCCAGCGGATCGTCCGCGTCCAGGCTTCGATGCACGCCGACCCCCATGAAGCTGGCCGTGGACCCGAGCTGCCCGAACTCCTGCTGAATCCGTGCGAGCCCGTAGGTGGCTCGCGGTGCGACCCGAACCTCCGTGATCCCCGGCGACCTGCCGTTGAACACCCGCGCCGACTCTTCGTTGGTCACGGCGGCCAGCACGCCGAGCGACGTTCGAGGACGTATGCGGCCCGTCAACTTGGTCGCCCCCAGGATCGTGGTGGCGGGCGGATAGTCGACGAAATCGCCAGACGCAGCACCCGAAGGTTTCATCCCGATACGACGCGAGTAGAAGAAGGTGTTCGTAAAGTTCAACAGTTGAGAGTCTTCCGTGAAGAATGGGCGTTTCTCGGCGAATCGTGTCGGAATCGCCGTGAGGTTGACTTCGGCGGGATCCGCTTCGACCTGGCCGAAGTCAGGGTTCGCCGTGGTCTGAAGCGTCAGGTTCGGGCCGAGGCCCATCTTCATGTCGAGGCCGACGCGGCTCGCCAGGTTGTAGCCCTTGTCAAACGGATTCTGTGCAGCGCGCTGGGCGCTCCTGGTCGTCGAGCCTACGAGGAATGGAACCAGCTCGAGGCGTCGCATGGGACGGATTCCCGAGATGCCGCGAAGATCGCCAAAGCGTGACGCCCACGCTTGGTCCGTCCGCGGCACGAGCACCCAGTCGTCCTGTTCTTCGAGCGTTGGCGTGAAGCGCCGCACGTTCAGCCCCCAGACCTGTTCCGCCCGATCGTTGAATCGCAGCTGCGAGAACGGGATCCAGAGTTCGGCGGTCCACCCCTTCTCGTCGATCGAGGTCCTGGCTTCCCAGACCGGATCGAAGCCGGCATCGGCGGTTTGCTCATCGTCTTGGCGGTGAAAGCGATCCAAACGGACGCCAGTAGCCGTCACGCCAAACGTATAAGCAGTTCGACGGTCGAGAAACGTGTCCAGGGAGACGAAGATGTGCTCCATCTGCGTATCGACGTTGTCGCGACGGCTCATCGGCGCCTGAATGGCCGACGGTTCCCGGCTGTACATTCGCGCGCCCACGTAGAGGGCGCTTTCGCTGTACACGAACAGAACCTCCATGCGTTCGGTGGGCGCAGCCCCCTCGATTGGCTCCTTCTGGACGAAGTCGGTGATGGCCGGGGCGCGCCGCCACGTCTCCTCATCGAGGCGACCGTCGACGCGAATCGCTCCATCCTCCACAAGCACGGCCGTCGCCTGTTTCCGGCCGCCGTTGGCGCCGTCACCTCGATCCTGCGCGTGAAGCGTGGACACGAGGAGGAAGAAAAGGCACAACGAGGAGAGAGAGACCATTGGCACGGACCCCGATACTAGGGAACGTTCCCGACTCTGTCAACGACAGACGGTCGTGCGCAGTCCAAGAAGCGGCGCCGGTCTGAAGCGTTCTTGCATCGCCATTCAACTCGAGGCGCGAGCGGGCGAGATGGCCAGACAAGTCGGTGTGGCGAGCGTAGCGGCCGCGATGAGCATTCACGCATCTCTCACCGTTCCGGGACCGCGACCGGTTCGTCCTCTGGCTCCAGGTTGGTCATTTCCGCGGCCAGCATCTGCTCGCCGGCAACCGCGGCGACCCCGCGGGAGAAGTCAACCGCAGGAAGAAAGAGTGTCGCAACAAACGACGCTCCCGCGAGCACCGCCCCGGCGATAAAGACCTGGTGCAGGGCGGCTGCGAACTGCAGCCGTGCGGCGCCGGTGAGCATGACGCCCGTTGACGCGAGCGCTTCGGCCCCGCCGGGCAGCGAGATGCCCGTGAGCTGACGCGTCATCAGCGCGCCCATCGCCGCGATGCCGACCGCCGCCCCGATGCTGCGAGAGAACTGGTTCAGCGAGGTGGCGATGCCGAGATGCGACCGGGCGACGCCATGCTGCACGGCCAGCAGCAGTGACAGCATCGAGAGGCCCATGCCGGAACCGATCAGCAGCCCGGCGGTCAGGACGGCGCTGCGCGGCGAATCCGCGACGACCAGCGTCAGTCCGATGAATCCGATGGTCATGAGCAGGCTTCCGGTAATGGCCAGGACGCGGTATCCAAGCTTCACCGTCAGCCGCGCGCTGGCAATGGACATGCTCACCCAGCCGAGAAATAACGGGGTGAGCACCTGGCCGGCCTGGGTGGCCGTTGCGCCCATTACGCCCTGGACGAATAACGGGATGAAGGCGATCGCACCAAACAGCGCCATTCCCACCAGAAACACCACGGTGAAGGTGCGGGCGATCAGGGGGGTTCTCAGTAAGTCAAGCGGCAGGATCGGATCCGGCACGCGTCGCTCCAGGGCCACAAAACCTACCAGTAACACGGCGGCGGCGACCACGAACCCCCAGGCGGCCCCTCCGGTGTCGCTACCGAGCGCAATCAAGAGCGAGCTGATGCCCGCGAAGAGGAGCGCGGCGCCCAGCCAGTCGACGCGCACCACCTGGGTGCGGCGCGTTCGTGGATACGCCAGCATGATGACGGTCGCCGCGAGCAGACCGAACGGGAGGTTGAGGTAGAACACCCAGCGCCAGGACAGCGCGTCGGTGACGTATCCGCCAACGAGCGGCCCGGCGATGGACGCCAGGCCCCAGACGCCGCTGAATAACGCTTGCGTGCGGGCGCGTTCCGCGAGCGCGTACAGCTCGCCCACGATCGTCGTGCTGAGCGGAATGATCGCGCCCGTCCCCAGGCCCTGGATAGTGCGGGCGACGATGAGCGTCGCCATCGACGTGGCGACGCCGGCCATCATCGACCCGACCAGGAAGATGGCGATGCCGGTGAGATACATTCGCCGGCGGCCGTAGAGATCGGAGAGCCGTCCCCAGATTGGCACCGACGCGGTGGACGTCAAGAGGTAGGCCGAGAAGACCCAGCTATAGTGCGCGAGGCCGCCGAGCGTCGCAATGACCGTCGGCATAGCGGTGCCAACGACCGTCGCTTCGAGCGCGCCGAGACTCATGCCGAGGAGAAGGCCGGCCGTGATCGCGCGGCGCCGGCCGAGGCTGATCGGGGGCGGCGTGTGCGTCTCGCGCATCCTTTCAGGGTACCACGCGATTCGGGATGCACGCGCGCTTCGCGCGCGTAAGACCCCTATGCGGCTCACCTACGCCTGGCGCACCGGCACTCGCCGACAATCGGGCAACAGAACGGGCACGAAATTCTCGTAACGGGCCGCATGGCGGTCCAACGTCCGCCTACTGCTGACGTTCGAGAATCCAGCAGACCGGGCCGACCAGCTTCTCGAAGGGGGAGCGGGCGCGCCAGGAGTCCGAGGTCACTTCGTTGCTGGCGGCCAGATCCGACTCGAAATCGCGGCGCAGCCGCGCCGTCACGGCCGCCTCGCGGAAGGCGACGTTCACTTCATCGTTGTGCTCGAACGAGCGGTTGTCGACGTTGGTCGTGCCGATCAGCGCCCAGGTGCCGTCGACCATGAGCACCTTCACATGTGTCATGCCGGAGCGATATTCGTACAACTGCACGCCGCCTGCGAGCAGCTCCCCGTACATCCGCCGGCTGGCGAGCCGCGCGAGGCGCTGATCGGCGTGTCGCCCGGGCACGACGACTCGTATGCGCACGCCACGGCGCGCGGCGCGGACCAGCGCGCGCCGCAGGGCGCGATCCGGCAGGAAATAGGGCGTGCCGATGTCGATCTCCGACACGGCACCCTCAATCAGCATCTGGAATACGACCCGCGAGGACGTCGCGCGATCGGACGGCGAGCTCTTGACGAGCAGCGCTTGCGCCGCGCCGGCCGGCTCGAGGGCGGGCCAGTCACGCGGCGACGTCAGGATCTCGCCCCCGCACTCCAGCCAGTTCTCGGCGAACACCCCTTGCAAGGCCGCCACGATCGGTCCCTCGAGCCGCGCCATCATGTCGCGCCATGCCGGAGCCTGCCCGTCCGGCTTGTACCACCAGTCGGCCACGCCCGCGCCGCCGGTAAAGGCGACGCGTCCGTCGACGATGAGCAACTCACGATGGGTACGATTGTTGAGTCGGTGAAGGCGGTACCAGGTGATCGGCTGGTAAAAATACAACCGGCAGCCCGCCTCCCGCAGCCGGTGCGCGGGCCGGCCACGCATACCCGAACTCCCGATCGAATCGAGCACGAGCCGCACGTCCACGCCATCACGCGCACGCGCGACCATCGCGTCAATCAGCATGTCGGCGGCGTCGCCCGGTTCGAAAATGTACGCCTCGAGATTGACCGACCCGGTGGCCTGGAGAATGGCGTCGCGCATCGCAGGATAGAACTGTGCGCCATTCGTCAGGATTTCCACGCGATTACTGACGTGAACGGCGGCCTGGCAGGTCACCTGGACGACGTGCAGGAACTCGTCGCTGTCGGGCCGGAGCGGCGTGCTGACGCGGTAGTCGATTCGCGGTGTAAAGAGGATGACAAGCGCCAGCCAGACAAGAAAGGCGATGGGGATGACGATCCAGCCCATCCTATCGACCTTTCAGAAACGCGACGGGAAAGTGATCGAGCGGCATCTTCCGTCCCGGCAGGGGGCACGTCGCGCTCATGATACTGAGAAACTCTACGTCATCCTCGCTGGCGGCAGAAGGCCAAGGACGAGACGGACTTCAGCGTCAGCTTCGACGCGAGCCTGCTGCTGCAGCCCGGCGGCGAGACGGCAGTGTCGTGAGCGGCGAAGAACAAGAAGTAGAAAAAGTTATTTTTTCACTTTTCCACTTTTCGACCTTTCCGCTTTTCGCGGTCCCTCGGTCGGTGCCGCCCATTCAACCAGCGTCTCAATCGACGCAATTGCCTCGCGTACCTGCGACGCCTGCCGTGGGCTGAGCCGCGGCCGGCCGGTCTCCAGCGCGAGCAAATCGACCAGACCGACGCCGAGCGCCTCACTGAGCGCGGCGAGCGTCGTCAACGTCGGATTCCCCAGGCCACGTTCGACTTCCCCGACGAACTTGTAGCTGAGGCCCGCGCGCTCCGCGAGCTCTTCCTGCGTAAGCCTGCGCGCGCGCCGGAACTGCCTCAGCCGGGCGCCCAGTCGCCCCCGAAGGTCTGCCACTTACGACACCTCCGGCAGGCAGTATGGCGACCCGCCTCTTGGGGGTGAACCCCATATAATGCTTGCGAATAGGAAGTATAGGTTGACTTCAGCATCTCAATGCTGTCATCGTCGTCCGCGTCGTGGAGCGTGGCCGATCTCGCGTGCTTCTCGTGGACGACGACCCCAACGTTCGTCTCGTTGTTGATCGTCAGCTCGATGCGTTGGGATGGGAAGCCGTCCCCGTGGATACGGGGCAGGAGGCGATCCGGGTCGTCGAGGGTGGCATGATCGTTGACGTGCTGTTGACCGACCTGCACCTGCCGGACATCGACGGGGTCGCCGTCGCGAGGGCCGTTGCGGGTCTTTCGCCAGCGACGCGCGTGGCGTTCATGTCGGGTGCAGCGCCAAGCAAGTCGCTCGACCCGCGCGAGGCGCCGTTTCTGCTGAAGCCGTTTTCGACAAGGGCGCTGGCGAACGCACTCGCGGGCGCCGTGCCTGTCGACGCACGCGACCGAACGGCGCGGGGGGGCTGAAAGCTACCCGCGATAGTTCCCGAACTGCAGCGCGAGGCCGAAATCCTGGTCGCGCAGCAACCGCATGACATCCTGCAGCTCGTCCTTGGACGGCGACGTGATCCGGAGCTGATCGCCCTGGATGGCGGCCTGCACCTTCTTCAACTTGGCGTCCTTGATGAATCTTACGATGTCGCGGGCCTTTTCGGGGGGGATGCCCTGCTGCAGCGCGATCTCCTGGCGGACGGTACTGTTGGCGGCGGGCTGGACGACGCCTCGCGTCAGGTTCTTCGTGGGCACGTTGCGGCGCACGAGTCTCGTCTGCACGATCTCCCAGAGCGCGTTGAGCTTGAAGTCATCGTCGGCGACGAGCACGAGCTTCGAGTCGCTCGGGTCGAAGTCGATCGACGCCTTCGATCCCTTGAAATCGTAGCGCTGGGCCACTTCCTTGCGCGCCTGGTTGATCGCGTTGTCGACCTCCTGGAGATCGACGGTGGACGTGATGTCAAAGGACGCCGGCATCGCCATTGGCGCCCATGATAGCGCAGGAGGTGGTTGTCGCTGCCGGGCATGAACGGTCAAGGACCCTGGCACTTCCCACAATCCGATCCGAGATCCGTATAATCAGAGGCATGAGTGACGCCGGAGAAGGGCTCGTCGACGCGGAATCCCGTCTCGCAGAGCGCATGGAAGAGCGGGAGGAGGAAAAAAAGAAGGCCCGCCGGGGCGTCAAGAGCGGCGACCCCGAGCGCACGCGCCAGCTCGAGTCGTGCCGCCTGGCGCGGACGGAGATGCAGCGGCAGCGCGAGCTGGCCACGCACGAGGCCCGCAAGCAGCAGCTCGACCAGGCGATCGCGGAACTCGATCGACGGATCACCCAGCTGTCGAAGTAGCGGGGTGCTGGTCCTTCGCTACCACGACCAAACGAAACATCATTTCGACCGCTTTGCGCGGTCGCGTGGCTACCTGGACTGGGCGACGCAGCCGGATCCGTTCCGGAGGTACATCGGCGCACCCACCATCGAGCTACTGCGCGACGCGCTGGCGGACACGGTGCCGTACGAGGCGCTGTTTGACGGGAGCGCCGAACCCGCGCCGGTCAGCGAGCGTTCGATTGGCGAGTTTCTGCGCTGCTCGGTGGGTCTGTCGGCGTGGAAGCAGTACGGCGCATCGCGCTGGGCCCTGCGCGTCAACCCGTCGAGCGGCAACCTCCATCCCACCGAAACATACCTGATACGTGACGGGCGCGTATACCACTACGTCGTCCGCGAACACGCGCTCGAAGAGCGATGCGCCTTCGATGCCTCTGGTGAAGAAGAGGAAGCCTTCCTGGTCGCCCTGACGTCCATTCACTGGCGTGAGGCGTGGAAGTACGGGGAGCGCGCGTTCCGGTACTGCCAGCATGACGCCGGGCACGCCATCGGTGCGCTGCGGCTCGCCGCGGCGCTGCTCGGGTGGCGCCTGGCGCTCATGCCGCGCTGGTCCGACGCGCAGCTGTCGACACTGCTCGGCCTCGATCGCGACCAGGACTACACCGGCGCGGAGCGCGAAGAGCCCGAGTGCCTGGCGATCGTCGCCGCGCAGGATCCCTCGCGTTGGCTCGAGCGCGACCCCTCACCACTTGCCGAGGCGGCTTCGCGCGGGTCCTGGCGCGGTACGGCCAACCGTCTTAGCGCCGACCACGCCGAGTGGCCGATCATCGACGAGGTCTCCGTGGCGACGAGGTATCCGGGAAGGTCAATGTGCGACGGTGCGACGGTGCGAGGCGCGGCGGTGCGGGTGGGAAGTGCGATGGTGCAAGGTTCGACGGTGCAGGGTTCGACGGTTCAGGCCGCGCGTTCCGTCGCACCCTCGCACCCTCGCACCCACGCACGCTCGGTCATCCTTGCGCGCCGGAGCGCCTTGGCTTTTGACGGGCGCGGAGTATTGGAGCGCAACGCCTTCTTCAGCATGCTGCACCGTTTGCGTCCGCCTGCGCCTCCCTGGGACGCGATCGACTGGCTGCCGCAGGTGCACCTCGTGCTGTTCGTGCATCGCGTGCAGGAGCTCGTGCCCGGTGTGTATGCCTATCTCCGCGATGACGCGGCCCGCGCCGAATGGCAGGCGGCGATGCGCCAGGAATTCCTCTGGGAACCGCTGAAGGCGAACGATCCGAACGATCCGAACGGCTTGTTTCTCTTAGTGCCGATCGATTGCCGTCGCCTCGCCAACCGCCTGTCGTGCGATCAAGAGATTGCCGAGGACGGATTCTTCAGCCTGGCGATGGTCGCGCGCCTCGAGGCGTCGTTGCGCGAACGGGGCGAATGGTTTTACCGCCGGCTGTTCTGGGAATGCGGCCTGATCGGGCAGGTGTTATACCTGGACGCGGAAGCGGCCGGGGCGCGGGCGACCGGCATCGGTTGCTTCTACGACGATCCGGTCCACGAGATGCTGGGACTGACCGGCCACGCATGGCAGAGCCTCTACCACTTTTCCATGGGCGTGCCGGTCGAAGACACGCGCCTTACGAGCGAGCCAGGCTACGCCTGGGAGCAGGTAGCAGGTCCAGGTTCACGGTGATTCCCCGTACACCTTCCCGCGCCGTAGCTCGTCTCCAATGATGAGGGCTTCAGCGATTTCCCGCTTTGGCTTTCGGCGCTGCCGGCTCTGCCGCTGGATCGTCAGGTAGGCCTCTTCCTCCGTGACACCGAGATCGCGCTGCAGGATCCCCTTTGCCCGCTCGATGATCTTCCGCGCCTCCAGCCGAACACAT
The DNA here is from genome assembly GCA_016190945.1 of Acidobacteriota bacterium. Classification (GTDB taxonomy): domain Bacteria; phylum Acidobacteriota; class Vicinamibacteria; order Vicinamibacterales; family UBA2999; genus JACPPO01. The sequence continues at coordinate 30,417 of JACPPO010000012.1, forward strand.
TAGTGTGGTGTCGATTCTCGGTGGGCCCTGCATGGACGACAGCCGTCGGATTCCTGGGCGTTCCCAAGAGATCTCGACCCAGAGCCACACGCCGCTAATATGGCTCAGACGAATCTGTCGTGGAAATATTTTGTTCGACAGAGTTGTCGGATGACCCGGTCGCACGTCGGTGAAGCGTGTCTTGTCACTAAATAGCTGTCTATTAATGGTTTACAGCATCACACGACAGATCTCGTAAAGGTCATGGCGACAGCAAGTCCACCGTCACGCCACATTCGTTCAGGATCGCGTGGGCGCACTCGGTACCGTCCGCGCTGAGGTGCACCGGCCAGTCGGAGGGACGCGCCGGCGGGTCCAGCGGCGCCGCCTCGGCGAGAAGTCGCCCCCAGTCGTCGGCCGCGTGCCTGGGTGTGGCATGTGCCCGCCACCAGGCATGCGCCGCGTTGCCCAGCCGGGCGCGCAACGTTGCGTCCGTGGTGAGTCTCCGGATGGCCAGCGCCAGCGAGTGTTCCTCGTCTCGTGGATCGATCGAGACGGCGATCGGCGTCTCCGGGATCAGGCCGCGCGGCCGCCAGGTCTGTGGATCGAGGGCCGGCCAATCCGCCGTGGCGGCCGTTTCGAGCACAATCACCGGTTTGCCCGCGGCCATCGCGGCCAGGGCCGGCGTCTGGGCCTCACCAAACCACGGCCATGGCAACGACACAATGACGTCCGCTTCCCGTAGGACGCGCTCTGGAGAGGAGTCGTCGGCAAGGGCAGCGGCGCCTGTTTCGCGCGCCTCGGCCACCGCGCGACGGACCATTTCGACACGGTCCGTCGACAACACCCCGAAGGTCACGGTCGATCCCTGAACGTTTCGAACCCCTTGAACCCGTTGAACCCCCGTCCGCAAGAAGCGCACACGCGCGCCCGGATTTGCCTCCTGAAGCGCGGCGGCGGTGGAAGGATGCGACACGATTGCGACACGTGACGCCAGCAGCGGCACCCGGAGCATCGGCCACTTGCCGTGGCAGAGGGGTAGCGCCGTGGGCGGCCGTCGAGGCCAGGGCCCATGGTTGAAGGCGAACTCCGCAGCGTAGTCCTGCATGCGCCGCTCGCGGAGGAGCGCCGCCGCACGGCTGTCGTGCAGGACCAGCGTTCGAAGCAACACGACGCCTCCGTAATGCAGCAGGTACGGCCAGATGAAGGCGTGGGCGGCCGAGTTGTCCAGCTCGCAGACGGACAGATCGTAGGGCGCGCGAAAGTTCTTCCAGACGAAGTCGTGGGCATTGGCGGCGGTAAACACCTCGATGTCATGGACCGATCGAAGCTCGGCGATGAGTGCCGCCGTGTCGTCGAGCGGACGGGTCGGCTGTGGCGTGCCGGCTCGAAACCAAGCGAGCTTCATCTGCCGTGCCGCATGGCGTGGCGAATTGACCTTTCCACGGGGGTTCTATAACATGAACGGGTTTGGGAAACTCTTCACAAGCGTGACATACGAGAAACGCGTAGGGCAAGAGTCAAGAGGCAGGTTCCGTCTAGTCTAGGACATGATGTGATCTTTGACTGTTGACCTTTGACCTGGGAGAGGGCGGAGAGATGGACGGCTGGCTTGGCGTAGTCATCATGATCGCGTTGGGCGTGGGGTTCGCCGCGTCTATGATCGGCCTGTCGCTTCTCCTGGGCCCGAAGAATCCGACGCCCGAAAAGCTCGCGCCCTACGAATGCGGCATGCCGGCCGTGGGCGACGCGCGCGAGCGCCACTCGGTGAAGTTCTACCTGGTCGCGATGATCTTCCTGCTGTTCGACATTGAGATCGCCTTTCTCTATCCGTGGGCCGTCGCGCTGCGGGACCTGGGCTGGGCCGGCTTCGTGCAGCTTGTCACTTTTTTCCTGATCCTGTCGGTCGGCTACGTCTACGTCTGGCGCAAGGGCGTGCTTGACTGGGGCCCAGCGGCACGCGTGGGGCGCCCGGCCGATCGCGAGGCGGCGTAACGCGTGCCCCCCTCCGATACGCAGGGTCACGGGCTCGACCCGGAGCTTCCGATTCTGACCACCACGGTCGAGCGGATCGTCCAGTGGGCGCGGCGGTCGGCGATCTGGCCCGCGCAGTTCGGGCTGGCGTGCTGCGCCATCGAGATGATGGCGATGGCCGCGAGCCGGTACGACATCGCGCGCTTCGGCGCCGAGGTGTTCCGCGGCTCTCCGCGCCAGTCGGACCTGATGATCGTCGCCGGGCGGCTCTCGCGGAAGATGGCGCCGGCGATGCGGCGCGTCTACGACCAGATGCCCGAGCCGAAGTGGGTCATCTCGATGGGCGCGTGTGCGTCGGTCGGCGGCGTCTTCGACAACTATGCCATCGTCCAGGGTGTGGACCAAGTCGTCCCGGTGGACGTGTACGTCCCCGGCTGCCCGCCTCGTCCTGAGTCGCTCATCTACGGCATCGTGCAGCTTCAGCAGAAAATCGCGCGCTCGCGCGCGTAACGGGCGCCCGCCGATGGATGCTCCGGCAATCGTCAACGCGCTCGGTCCGATCGTATGCGGCGCCGCCTACGAGGTGGGCCCGAGCGTGGATTTCGCCACGATTTACGTTCCACCGGATCGGCTCGTTGCCACGTGCACCGCGCTTCGCGATATCCCGTCGCTGCGTTTCAACGTGCTGGTTGAGGTGACGGCCGCCGATTACTTCCCGCGCGATCCCCGCTTCGAGGTGGTCTACCACCTGCTGTCGATCCCGAACCGCGTGCGGCTGAGGCTCAAGGTCCGCGCGACAGAGAAAGGGACGGTACCGACCATCCAGCGCGTGTGGCCTGCGGCGGGCTGGCTGGAGCGGGAAGTCTGGGACATGTTCGGGGTCGTTTTCGATGGCCATCCGGACCTGCGCCGCCTCCTGATGCCGGAGGATTGGGAAGGCCACCCGCAGCGCAAGGATTACCCGGTCCAGATCCGGAAGGCGGCGCAGATCTACGAACCGCTCGAAGTCACCGAGGAAGAATTCAGGGCGAACCTGGAGCGCGACCGCGTGAAGCGCGCGCACTGACCTGACCGTGGCCGAACTTCGCACGGAAACGATGACGGTGAACATGGGCCCCCAGCACCCCAGCACGCACGGCGTGCTGCGCCTGGTGCTGGAGCTCGATGGCGAGGTCATCCAGTCCGCGACTCCCACTATCGGCTACCTGCACACCGGCATTGAGAAGACGGCCGAGCAGAAGAAATGGCAGCAGGTGATCCCGCTCGTGGAGCGCATGGATTATCTTGGCGCGCAATCGAACAGCCTCGCCTACGCGCTGAGCGTCGAGAAACTGCTCGGCCTCGAGATGCCGCAGCGCGTGAAGGATATCCGCGTGCTCATCGCCGAACTGCAGCGCCTCGCCAGCCACCTCATCTGGCTCGGCACCCATTCGATGGAAATCGGCGCCGTGTCGATGCTGTTCTACGCGATCCGCGAGCGCGAGCTGCTCCTGAACATCAACGAACTTCTCGCCGGGTTCCGCTTCTTCCCGAGCTATATCCGTATCGGGGGCCTCCGCGAGGACCTGCCGCGCGGATTCCATGAGGCCGTAAACGCGTTTCTGGACCGGTTCCCCAAGAAGCTTGACGAGTACGAGGGGCTGCTGACGAAGAACGACATTTTTCTGCGGCGTACCGAAGGCGTCGGCGTGGTCTCGCGGGAGGACGCGCTGGCCTGGGGCCTGCTTGGGCCGATTGCGCGCGCCGCCGGCTCGGATTACGACGTGCGCAAGTACTTCCCGTATAGCGGCTACGAGACCTACGACTTCGACGTGCCGACGGCGACCGAGGGTGACGTGTTCGCCAGGTACCGCGTCCGCATGCAGGAGATGCGCGAGAGCGTCAAGATTTCCCGGCAGGCGATCAGGCGGATTGCGCCGTCGGGCGTCTGGGCGTGCGACGACTCGCGGGTGGTGCCGCCCCCGAAGGACAAGGTCTACACCGAGATGGAGGCGCTCATTCAACACTTCTTGATCTACTCGCAGGGATTCACCGTTCCCGCCGGCGACGCGTACGTGCCGGTAGAGGGCCCGCGCGGGGAGCACGGGACCTATATCGTTTCGGACGGCACGAACCGCCCGTGGCGCGTCAAGATGCGGGCGCCGTCCTTCATGGCGATCCAGGTGCTGCCGAAGCTCATCCAGGGCGGCCTGATTGCCGACGTGGTGGCCGTCATCGGTTCCACTGATGTCGTGATGGGAGATTGCGACCGGTGAGCTTTCATCCACCGATGGAATATGCGCCGACCCGGTTCCACAAGTCGGAACGGGAGCTGGCGGAGCCGGGCGGCGGCTTCACGTACACCCCCGAGAACCAGGCGAAGTTCGACGCCAACGTCAAGCGCTATCCGGCCGATCAGCGCAAGTCGGCCATCCTGTACGCCCTGTACCTCGCGCAGAACCAGCAGGGGTACCTCACGGCTGCGGCGATGCGCCATGTGGCGCAGCAGATCGGCTGCACGGCCGCCGAAGTGGAGGACGTCGTCTCGTATTATACGATGTTCTTCACGAAGCCGGTCGGCACCTACGTGCTGAACGTCTGTCGCACGCTGTCGTGCGCGCTGCGGGGCGCCGAGCGTGTGACAGAGGAGCTGATTGCCACGCTCGGGATCAAGCCGGGAGAAACGGATCCGACCGGGACGTTCACGCTACTCGAGGTTGAATGTCTCGGCGCCTGCGACCGCGCGCCTGTCGTCATGGTCAACGACGACTGGCATGAGCGCCTCGATCCGGATCAGGTGCGCGTATTGGTCGACGCCATCCGCGCGCGGGGCCGAGCGGCGTTTTCGGGATGCCACTTGCACAAGGAGAAAATGTAAGGGCGGACCTTCAAGTCCGCCCCCGCCCATCGCGCCATGGCATACGAACCCAGTCTGACGAAGTACGTCGGCGAGCCGAATTCCTACACGCTCGATTTCTACCTGAAGCACCAGCGCGGTTATGAAGGCCTTCGAAAGGCGCTGACCGTCAAGCCCGACGATATCATCGAGCAGGTCAAGGCGTCCGGATTGCGTGGGCGCGGCGGCGCCGGATTTCCCACCGGCATGAAGTGGCAGTTCGTGCTCAAGGAGACGCCGAAGCCGAGGTACATCTGCTGCAACGCCGACGAAAGCGAGCCCGGCACGTTCAAGGATCATGTGCTCATGGAGCGCAACCCGCACCTGCTGATCGAGGGATGCGCGATTTCCTGCTACGCGATCGGCGCCAAGGTCGCCTACATCTACATCCGTGGCGAGTTCCATCACGTGCAGGAGATCCTCGAAGCCGAGATCGAGAAGGCGTACAGGGCTGGGTATCTTGGCAGGAACGTCCTCGGAGGCGGATTCGACTGCGACGTCTACGTGCACCGCGGCGCGGGCGCTTATGAAGCCGGCGAGGAAACGGCACTCATTGAGTCGCTCGAAGGCAAGCGCGCGCAGCCGCGGATCAAGCCGCCGTTTCCAGCGTCCGCGGGCCTCTATCAATGCCCCACGGCGGTCAACAACGTCGAGACGCTTTGCAACGTGCCGCTCATCGTGCTGAACGGTCCCGAGTGGTTTGTGGGCATCGGGCCGGAGAAGAATGGCGGCCCGAAGCTGTTCTGCGTCAGCGGGCACGTGAAGAAGCCTGGCGTCTACGAAGCGTCGATGCACACAACGCTGCGCGAGTTGATTTACGGCCACGCGGGCGGGATGCTCGACGATCGTCCGCTCAAGGCGATGATCCCGGGCGGGTCGTCGGTACCGCTGCTGCTGCCCGACCAGCTCGATACCCCGGTGAGCTTCGATCACATTCAGAAAGCGGGCTCTCTGCTGGGTTCCGCCGGACTGATCGTCCTCGACGACACGGTCTGCATGGTCTGGCTCGCGATGAACCTCCTCCACTTCTATCGCCACGAATCGTGCGGCAAGTGCACACCATGTCGCGAGGGGTGCGATTGGCTCTTCAAGCTGCTGGCGCGGCTCGAGGCCGGGGAAGGGCGGTCCAAGGACCTGGATCTGCTGTCCGGCGTCTCGAACAACATCATCGGGAAGACGCTATGCGCCTTCGGCGACGCCGCGGCGACGCCCGTGCTGTCGACGATGAAGCTGTTCCGCGGGGAATATGAGGCACACGTGCGCGAAGGGCGGTGCACGTTGCCCGCCGGCTGGCGCGCGACACACCCGACGCTGGTGGCGCATTAGGCATGGAGCTCAGATTCCTCGTCCAACTGGGAATCATCGGGTTCACCTTCTTCATGCTGATCAACGCGTCGGCGCTGCTGGTGCTGGCCGAGCGGAAGATCATGGGGTTCATGCAGCAGCGGTACGGTCCGTACCTGGTCGGACCGCACGGGCTGCTCCAGCCGCTCGCCGACATCATCAAGCTGCTGATGAAGGAGGAGTTGCGGCCCAAGGGGGCCGATAAGTGGCTCTTCACGCTCGCCCCCATGCTGTCGATCACGGCTGCGTTCGCGGCGTTCGCCGCCGTGCCGTGGGGCGCCGAAACGACGTTCTTCGGCTTGCTGGACGACCCGGTGAGCCTGGGGGTGGCCGACATCAACGTCGGCGTCCTGGTGATCTTTGCCATCACCTCGATGGGCGTCTACGGCATCGTCCTCGCTGGGTGGTCGTCGAACAGCAAGTACTCGCTGTTCGGCGGGCTCCGCGCCTCGGCGCAGATGATCAGCTACGAGCTGTCCTACGCCACGGCACTGTCGGGGGTGATTCTGCTGGCCGGGTCGCTCTCGCTGCGCGAAGTGGTCGACGGGCAGGCCGGCACGTGGTTCGGAGTCATTCCGCGCTGGCATCTCTTCCTCCAGCCCGTCGGTTTCATCATTTACATGATTGCCGGCGTCGCCGAAACCAACCGCGCGCCGTTCGATTTCCCGGAGGCGGAACAGGAGCTCGTGGCTGGCTACAACACCGAGTACAGCTCGGTGCGGTTCGCCCTGTTTCCCCAAGCGGAATACATCAACATGACGACGATGTCCGCGGTGGCGACCGACCTGTACCTGGGCGGATGGCACGGGCCGTTCCTTTCGCCGGAGTACGGGTGGATCTGGTTTCTGCTGAAGGTCGGCGCGATCCTCTTCGCGTACATCTGGGTGCGGTGGACCGTGCCACGCTACCGGTACGACCAGCTGATGCAGTTCGGGTGGAAGTGGCTGTTCCCCGCGTCGGTCATCAACCTGGTCGCGACGGCTGCGCTGGTGCTGTACTTCAATGCCTGAGACGCTGACCTTCTACGCGCTCTCGGGACTAGCGATCGGTGCCTCGGCGCTCGTGATCGGGCAGCGTAACCCGATGTACAGCGTCCTGATGCTCATCGCCTCGTTCGGCGCGCTCGCAGGTCTGTACATCCAACTCGACGCCCCTTTTGTCGCCGTGGCGCAGATCATCATCTACGCCGGCGCCATCATGGTGCTCTTCCTCTTCGTCGTCATGCTCCTGAATGCGCCGCAGGAGGACGCCGCGGAGTGGGATCGGTCGCACCCGCTCCGGCCGCCGGTCGTCGCGCGCTTCGGCGGGATGCTGGCCCTGCTGCTTGTCGTGCAGCTCGCGTGGGCACTCCTGCGCGCGGGTGGACTCGGTGGGCCGGTGGCGGGGCTGGGGGACGCGGACGTGGTCAGCTCGGTGCGCGAGCTCGGTCGGGTCCTCTTCACCGACTATGTTTTTGCGTTCGAGGCCACCTCGATCCTGATCCTGGTGGCGATGGTGGGTGCGGTCGTGCTGGCACGGCGGGAAGGCGATTAGTGGCATGGTCGCACTGCGGGCGCGGGGATTACAACCAGGTGCCGACGACGGTTCATGGGGCCCGCGTGAGGCCTGATGGAGGGCTCCAGTAGGTGATCCCGTTGGGTCATTACCTGATCGTGTCGGCCGTGCTTTTTGCCATTGGCACGGCCGGCGTCTTCCTGCGCCGAAACCTCATCACGATCTTGTTATCGATTGAGATCATGCTGAACGCGGTGAATCTGACGTTTGTCGCGTTCGCCCGCCAGTCCGGCAACCTCGACGGACAGATCGTCGTGTTCTTCGTGATGACGGTGGCGGCGGCGGAGGCGGCCGTCGGCCTCGCGATCGTGATCGGTCTTTATCGGCACCGCGAGTCGTTGAACCCTGACGCGTTTGCATCGCTCAAATGGTGAGAAACGCAGGTCACACTCCGTGCCGGCTCTAATCGCCCTGTTTCCGTTACTCGGCTTCTTAATCAACGCTTCGTTGGGGCGCCGCCTGCCGAAGACTGTTTCCGGCGGCGTGGCGTCGGCCGTGATGATCGCATCGTTTGCCGTGTCGACAATGACCGTGTGGCAGCTCGTCGGCCTGCCGGCGGAGCAACGCGCGATCGAGCAGACGGTGTACACCTGGATTGCCTCGGGCGACTTCGTACTCGACCTGAGCCTGCGGGTCGATCCGCTCGCCGCGGTGATGATTCTCGTGGTCACCGGCATCGGGTCGCTCATCCACGTCTACTCGACCGCCTACATGCACGAGGAAGTGGACGGCGAGTACGCGCGCTACTTCTCGTATCTGAATCTCTTTGCCGCGTTCATGCTCGTGCTCGTGCTCGGCGCCAACTTCCTGGTGCTGTTTGTCGGCTGGGAAGGCGTCGGGTTGTGTTCCTATCTGCTGATCGGGTTCTGGTTCAAGAAGCAGTCGGCTGCCGACGCCGGCAAGAAGGCCTTCGTCGTCAACAGGATTGGCGACTACGCCTTCATCCTCGGGATGGTGTTCCTGTTCGCGCGCTTCGGCACGCTTGATTTCCAGCAGCTGGCCGCAACCGTCGCGGCGATCCCGCCCGAAGCCGGCGTCTTCGGCGCGCTATCGATCGCCTCGCTCCTCCTGTTCATCGGCGCCACGGGCAAGTCGGCGCAGATTCCGCTGCATGTCTGGCTGCCGGACGCGATGGAGGGTCCGACGCCGGTGTCCGCGCTCATCCACGCCGCGACGATGGTGACGGCTGGCGTGTACATGATCGGGCGCAACGCGGTGCTCTTCAGTCATGCGCCAGAGACGATGCTGATCGTGGCGGCGATCGGGGCGCTGACGGCGCTGATGGCAGGGACGATTGGCCTCGTGCAGAACGACATCAAGCGGGTGCTGGCGTATTCCACGGTCTCGCAGCTCGGCCTGATGTTCCTGGCGATGGGCATGGGCGCATTTGGCGCCGGCATCTTTCACCTGTACACGCACGCGTTTTTCAAGGCGCTGCTCTTCCTTGGCTCCGGCGCCGTGATCCACGCGCTCCACGGAGAGCAGGACATCCGCAACATGGGGGGCCTGAAGCGGTACCTGCCGATCACGTACTGGACGTTTCTCGTCGGCGCGCTGGCGATTGCGGGCGTGCCGTTCCTCTCGGGGTTTTTCAGCAAGGACGAGATCCTCTACGAGACGTTTCACGAAGGGCACTGGATCCTGTGGCTGATCGGCGCGGCCACCTCGCTCCTAACAGCCACGTACATGTTCCGCCTCGTCTTCCTGACGTTCCACGGCGAGCGGTGGCACGACGCACCCTCGCACCCCTCGCACCACGCACCCGCTCACCTCCGTGACGCCCCCCCTGCGATGGCGTTCGTGCTGATCGTGCTCGCGATTGGCTCGGTGCTGGCCGGCTACGTCGGCGTGCCGCATGCGCTGGGCGGTCATAACCAGCTCGCCGCCTGGCTCGCGCCGTCCTTCGCAGCGCCCGGCGCAACGGCGGCCGGAGACCCTGAGGTTTCAAGGGAGGCCGCTGAAGCGGCGGCGCTCGAGTTGACACTGATGGGGGTGTCGAGCGCGATCGCCCTGATCGGAATTGGCATCGCCGCCTTCATCTGGCTCAAACGCCGGGAGATCGCCGCCTCGATGGCGAGGTATTACCCCGGCCTGCACCGGCTGCTGTTGAACAAGTACTACGTGGACGAGGTCTACGACGCGATGGTCGTGCAGCCGATCCGCGTCGGATCGCAGGAGGCGCTGTGGCGGGGCTTTGACGTGCGCGTGGTGGATGGCGCGGTCAACGGGACCGGCGCCGTCGTGGCCGCCGGCGCGGGCGTCCTGCGCCAACTGCAGACCGGATCGGTGCGCGCGTATGCGGGGTCGATGTTTGTCGGCGTGGTCGTGATCCTCGGTTACTACCTGTGGAGATGATGCCGCTCCTTTCGCTCTCGTGGCTGGTGCCGCTTGCCGGGGCGCTGATGCTGCTGCTCATCGGCAACGCCGACGGGCGTCGTGATGGCCTGATCCGCTGGCTCTCGCTCGGCGTGGCCCTGGCTCCGTTTGCCGTAACGCTCGCGCTCTGGGCCGGCTTCGATGCCACCTCAGCCGAGTTCCAGTTCGTCGAGCGGTACCCGTGGATTCCAGCCTTCGGCATCCACTATTTCGTGGGCGTCGACGGCATCAGTCTCCTGCTCGTGGTGCTCACCGGATTCCTGACGCCGATCGCGCTGCTCTCGTCCTGGGGCTCGATTGACCGAAAGGTAAAGGAGTTCTCGGTCTTCATGCTCGCCCTCGAGGCGGCGATGATCGGGGTCTTCGTATCGCTCGATCTGTTCCTGTTTTACGTGTTCTGGGACGCGATGCTCGTCCCGATGTACTTCCTCATCGGGATCTGGGGCTACGACCAGCGCATCTACGCCGCCATCAAGTTCATGCTCTACACGATGGCGGGAAGCGTTCTGATGCTCATCGCCATCCTTGGCCTGGCGTACCTGTACAGCGCCGCCACGGGGACGTACACCTTCGATCTCCTCAAGCTCTACACCCTTGACATCGCGCCACAGACCCAGATGTGGTTCTTCCTGGCGTTCACGGTCGCGTTTGCGATCAAGGTGCCGCTCTTTCCGTTCCACACGTGGCTGCCCGACGCCCACGTCGAGGCGCCCACCGCCGGGTCGGTGATCCTCGCCGGCGTGCTGCTGAAGATGGGGACCTACGGATTGCTGCGGTTCTCGTTCCCGCTCTTCCCTCAGGCGGCCGCGTACTTCGCGCCGTGGCTCGCGCTGCTGGCCGTGATCGGAATCATCTACGGCGCGCTTGTCGCCATGGTGCAGCCCGACATGAAGAAGCTGGTGGCCTACTCGTCGGTCAGCCACCTGGGCTTCGTCGTTCTTGGCATCTGCGCGATGAACGTCCAGGGGGTGCAGGGAGCGATTTACCAGATGCTCGCGCACGGCGTCAGCACCGGCGGGCTGTTCCTCCTGGTGGGGACGCTGTCGGACCGGCGCCACACGCGCCTGATCGGCGAGTTCGGCGGCTTGAAGGACGTGATGCCGCGATTCACCGCGGCGTTCACGATCATCACCCTCGCTTCAATCGGGCTCCCTGGCTTGAACGGGTTCGTCGGCGAGTTTCTGATCATGCTCGGCGCGTTCCGCTGGGACCCACGCTTCGCGTCCGCCGCCGGCCTGGGCGTCATCCTTTCGGCCGTGTACATGCTGTGGATGTTCCAGCGGGTGTTCTACGGTCCGGTGACGCACGAGGAGAACGCCACGCTGCCCGACCTGCGGCCCCGCGAATGGGCCGGTGTGCTGCCGCTGTGCGCGATGGCACTCGTGATGGGGATTTTCCCGACGCTGTTCCTCAAGCCGATGGAGGCCTCGGTTGATGCGCTCGTGCAGCGGGTCCGGGCCACGCAGACGCTACAGGCCAATACGCGCTGATGTTTGATTCCTCGCTCGACGCCGTCGTTCCGATGCTGTGCGTCGCTCTGGCGGCCCTCGCCGTCACGGGCGCGGAAGCCTTTCGCGCCCATGACGAGAACATGCCAGTGGGCGGACTTGGCATTGTCGGCCTCACCGGCGCGGCTGTTTCCTCGGTTCTGCTCTGGAACCGGAACGCGACGAGCTTCGGCGTCATCGTCGCCGACAACTTCGGCCTGTTCGTGACCGTGGTGCTCGTGATCGTTGGCGTGCTGACGATCATGTTTTCATCGCCGGTGGTCCGCCGCGACGGGTTGCCCAAGGGCGAGTACTACGCGCTGGTGCTGTTCGCCCTCGTCGGCATGATCATGATGGCGACCGCGAACGATCTGCTGGTGGTGTTCATCGCGCTCGAGATCCTCTCGTTGGCCGTCTACGTGCTGACCGGGATCAGGCGCGATGATCCGCGGGCAACGGAGGCGGCGTTCAAGTACTTTCTCCTCGGTGCGTTCTCGAGCGCGTTCTTCCTCTACGGCATCGCCTTTACCTACGGGCTGAGCGGCAGCACGCGGCTCGATCGCATCGGCGTTTACCTGGCGGCGCAGTCGATGAGCGACAACCCGCTCATCCTCGTCGCGATCGGCCTGCTTCTTGTCGGCTTCGCCTTCAAGATCTCGGCGGTTCCGTTCCACATGTGGACGCCTGATGCGTACCAGGGCGCGCCGGCCGTCGTCACCGGCTTCATGTCCACCGGCGTCAAGGCGGCTGCGTTTGCGGCATTTACGCGCGTCTTCCTCTCCGCGCTCGAGCCATTCAGCGCCGACTGGGCGCCGATAGTCTGGCTCCTGGCCGCGGCGACGATGATCCTGGGGACGGTCGTGGGCGTGGCGCAGACCAACCTGAAGCGGATGCTGGCCTATTCGAGCATCGCCCACGGCGGCTACCTGCTCGTGGGCCTGGTTGCCGCCAACCAGGTAGGGAAGGCGGCCATTCTGTTCTATTTATTGGCCTACGCGGTTACCAACCTGGCGGCGTTCGGCGTGATTGCGCTGCTCGGTGCCCGCGACGACGCCAACGACGAGCTGCGCGATTACACCGGTCTCTGGCACACGCGACCTGCGGTGGCCGCGCTGATGACCGTGTGCCTGCTGTCGCTTGGCGGCCTGCCGCCGACGGCCGGGTTCATCGGCAAGTGGTACGTATTCAGCGCCGCCGTGAGCGCCGGCTATTACGGGCTGGCGATTATCGGCGTGCTGACGAGCGTGGTGTCGGTCTTCTTCTACCTGCGCGTGGTCGTGATGATGTACATGGCCGACCGTGGTCCGGCGCTCGCCGTGCCGGCGCGGGTCTCGGGTGTCGGGATGGCTGCGCTCGTCGCGTCGATTGTCGTGATCTTCTACCTGGGTATTCTGCCGACGCTCGCCCTCGACTTGGCCGCCGCGTCGATCGCGACAATCTTCTGACTTCGCGGCGCTCATGAGCGGCTTGAGCAGTCACGCGCAACGGAGCGGGTGGCCACCAATGTAGCGTCCGTCCTCAGATAGCGCGATCAACAACCCCCAACTCAGCGCCCAACGCGCGTGCGGTTGGACAGGCCGTACTCCAATTGCATGACACCAATCACAGCGACTGGAAGGACAAATTCCGCCATATCAACGGCGACGAATGAGCCGCGCGCCGCGGCGACATGATCGCACAGGACAGCAGGCACGCCGGCTCCATTGATCGCCTGCGTGGCTATTCAGCGAACATTTCCTGCAACGTTTCCAGCGCTTCTGTCGTCGTGCCGATTGACAGGCGGCCCAAGCGTTTGACCGGACGTGCACTGTCGACCGTTCGAAGTTGATCGAGGGCAACGAACCCCGAACGATGCTGAAATCGGCAGGCAATCCGCCAGGGATAGGCGTGCCCGCCAGTGGTCATGGGCGCGACAATGACTGTGCGCAGGTGCTGGTTCAGTTCGTTCGGTGAAATGACCAGGCACGGGCGCGTCTTGCGGATTTCACTGCCCAGCGTTGGATCGAGCCGGATAAGGTGCACATCGCCGCGCGCGATGAGCGCCCGCGCTATCGCCACCGCCACTCCTTTTCGTCGAACTGGCTGGAGGTCGTGGCATCAAGGAGTTGATCGTCGCCTCGCGCGTGCATCGCCTTTGCCGCCTCGGCCCATTCCGTGCGTGGCCCCTGAGCCGCACGGACGATCAGCCGGCCGTGTTCGGCCTGGAGCTCGACTTCGTCCGGCAGGTGCGCGTGTTCGAGCAGGACCTTCGGCAAACGGATGCCCTTCGAATTTCCGATCTGAACGATTCGGGTCTTGGCGATCATGTGACTACATTGTGATCACATCGCTGATGTTCAACAAGGAAGGTGGGTCAGCAGGCTAACGGATAGGTTTCAGCCGCGGCGGCTCATTGTCGCGCCATCCGCCGCCGGCTGCAAACCTTGTTAGACGGCCTGGCTCGCGCTACAGTACCGCGCATGAAGCTCGCCATCGAGCTGCCCTC
>JACPPO010000141.1 GCA_016190945.1 Acidobacteriota bacterium
AGCCGCCGGGTCATCGAGGAAATCTGGAAGGGGATCGGGGAGAAACTCCTGGCCCTTCAGCTTCCGTGGGAGCGGGTGAGAATCTATCAAGATGGCCTTCCGCTCTCCGGCAAAGAGCTGGAGATCGCCAGGGAGGTGGCGGCCCAGGGGAGCCACAACTATCGGATCGTCATGGAGCTGGTGCGGAGAGGAGCGAGGCTCATGGGGACGGAGTCGCCCGAATTACTGACGCGCGAGTACGCTCACATCAAGGGGATCGCCGCGGCCCGGACCGACGCCGATCGGGAGGAGGCCAGGCGACGCTACGCAGCCGAGAGCGCGGAGATCCTCGAGAAGCGCGACGCGTTCATCGCCCGGCGGATTGCCGAGACGCTGGAGGAGGGGGAGGTGGGACTCCTCTTCCTGGGGATGGTGCACGAGGTCGACCGGCTCTTGCCGGAGGAGATCCGGGTGGAGTTTCTCATCGACCGGCTCCCCCTCCGAGAGGTGGAGGAGCGTTGATGGGCTCCAGGGGCGCGCGAAGCGCGCCAAGGCCGGGGCCCCCACGGCGCACACCTCCACCCCAGCGCGCAGGCGTGCGCGCTGGGGACCCCGGGCCTGCGCCGTGGGGTGGAAGAGACACTGGCAACCAGCCGAGGGGCTCAGCCAGGGGATATCAAGGGGCGGAACCCCTTGGCTGGTACCTGTACGCCTTCTTCTCCCACGGAGAGGTGCCGTCGATGACCGGAATCGACGGGCACTCTCCGTTGAACCGTATCGACGAGCAAGGGATCGTGGCCTTGACGAGCCACGTTCCGCTGGCAGAGTTCGGGGAGGAGGCCCTTGGCCGCAACGTGGAGGACCTGGGCTGGCTGGAGGAGAAGGTGCGCCTGCACGAGGCGATCGTCGAGGCGGCCCTGGCCAAGCGTCAACTCCTCCCGATGAAGTTCGGCACGATCTTCCTCGACCCGGAGAGGATCCGGGAGGTGATCAGGAAAAACGCCCCTGTCCTCCGGGCGGCGCTCGAAGAACTCAGTGATAAAGAGGAGTGGGGGGTGAAGGGTTTCGTGGACGAGACAGGCCTTCGAACCGCCGTGCTCCAGAACGACCCGGTGCTCGTGGCTCTCTCTGGAGCGGCGAGCGCCAAACCGCCCGGGCATGCCTTCTTTCACCGGAGAAAAATCGAGGAGGCTGCATCAGCGAAATCCCGGGAGCGCGAGGCATCGACTGCCCGCGAGGCCGTGGAGGCCATCCGGAAGACCGTGGTAGAGGTGGCGGAGTGCCCTCCCCTTCTCGCTGAGAGTATGCAGAAGGAGAAGATCGTGCTCAACCTGGCCTGTCTTGTGAGGAAGAACGGAGTGGGGGCCTTCCTCGCGCGGGTGGAGCAGTGGAGCCGAGAGCATGCTGAAGAAGGTGTCAGGCTCGTCGCCTCTGGCCCGTGGCCCCCTTACCACTTTGTCCCGAGGCTTGACGCCGATGGATAACGCAGGGTCGTCGTACGCCCGGCAGCGCCAGGTCACGCTGCTCGAAACCCTGGACCGCCTTCTGAACAAGGGGGTCGTGGTCGCCGGGGACGTGACCCTCTCGGTGGCCGATGTGGACCTGATCTACGTGGGTCTTCGGCTCCTCATTTCCTCCGTGGAGACGAGTAACGCCAAAAGGTCATCTTTGTCAACGGAGCGCAGGAAGAAACCGGAGACGCTTTCGGCGCCTGAGAGCGCCCTGGCGGGGTTCGAGGGAGAGCTGGGCGGCCGGCTCACCGAGACCCTCCCTCAGCGAATCAACGCCGACCCCGAGAAGGTGGAGCAGGGGTTGGTCAAGCTGGTCTTGACCGTCGTTGAGCTCCTCCGACGGCTGCTCGAGAAGCAGGCGATGCGGCGGATGGATGCCGACTCGCTGACGCCTGCGGAGATCGAACGGGTGGGACTGACGTTCCTGCGTCTGGAACAAAAGATGGGGGAGCTCAAGACCTATTTTGGTCTCCGAGATGAGGATCTGAACCTGAACTTAGGGCCTTTGGGAGAGCTCATGTAACGCCGGCCGAGGGGCGGCGGTTGCCGCCACTGAGGAGGTGCACCCATGAACGGCACTCGTCGCGTGCGGTTTGCAGGAGAACGCGTCGTCGACGCCATCGGCGCCACGCGTGAGGAGCGACATTCTCGAGAGCAGGTCACGCCGGGAGAGGAACGCGTGCCGGGATCGGCTTACGGGGCTGTGCATCCGTTGCGTTCGTGGAGCGCGGTGGGCGTCCGCGAACTTCGGGCCAAGTGCCTCGGGCAACTGTCGTGGACACGCGGCTACCTGCAAGAGTCGCAGCGCGGGCGGTTGCTCGCGACCCTCGCGCGGGGATTCCCCGACGGCATGTGTCCCACCTTGCGGGAACGGCTTGCCCGAGACCTGGAACACTATCCGTTCTGGGATTGCCTGGCCACGTGGCTTCGGGTTGATTCACTGCTCGGGCTTGTGGCGGCATGGCCGGAACTGGTTCCTGCCCTGGACGAGTTCCTGTCGTCGGAACCGATCGTGCTCCACCGATCCCCATACGCGCGCGCGACAGCTTCAACAGGAGGTTTTGATCGTGAATCCAATCCTGGACGCTGAACGGGACTGGTCGACAAGGGCCAGGGACGATCGGGAAGGCGCGCCGCGGGAAATCCTGATCGTGGACGACGAGGAGGACGTGCGGTGGCTTCTGGCCACGATGCTCAGGGAGTATGGATTCGAGTCGGTCGAGGCTCGCGATGGACAAGAGGCCCTGGAGCAACTCGAGGTCAGGAGTCCGGCGGCGATCCTCATGGATATGCGAATGCCCGTTCTGGATGGGATCTCGGCTCTGAAGAAAATCAGGGCCGACCACCCGGATGTCCCGATCGTCATGATCACCGCGTATGGGGATATTGGCTCGGCTGTGGAAGCGATGAAGATCGGCGCGTCCGATTACGTGACAAAGCCTTTTAGCAACGCCCACATCGTCCGCGCGGTGTTCGGGGCCCTGGAGCGACGGGCGGCGGAGAA
Source organism: Acidobacteriota bacterium (assembly GCA_016190945.1). GTDB lineage: Bacteria > Acidobacteriota > Vicinamibacteria > Vicinamibacterales > UBA2999 > JACPPO01. The sequence continues at coordinate 2,995 of JACPPO010000141.1, forward strand.
GGCGTGGCGTGAGAGCTACGTGTTGTTGCGTGCGATCGTCGAGGGAACGGACGATCTCGTGTTCGTCAAGGATCTTCAGGGTCGCTATCTCATGATCAACGCCGCCGGAGCGCGCCTCTTGGGCAGGTCTGTGGAAGAGATCGTCGGCAAGGGGGCGAGCGACCTGTTTTCGCCTGGCAGGGCGCGCGAGATTATGGAGCGCGAGCGCTCCATGATTGCGACCGGTGGCACCGTGACCTATGAGGAAACCGTGGAGATTGCCGGGGCGGTGCGGACATGCCTGTCGACGACCGGGGTCTACCGCGATCATCACGGCGGAATCGTCGGGCTGATTGGCATCTCGCGCGACATTACCGAACGGAAGCACGTAGAGAAGGCGCTGCGGGACTCGGAGGCTCGATTCCGCTCTTTGGCCGAGACGGCCAGCGACGCAATAATCTCAGCGGATCGCAGCGGGACGATCGTCTTTTGGAACGGAGCGGCCGAATCGATGTTTGGGTACGGGGAACAAGAAGCAGTGGGCGAGCGTCTTCACTTCTTGATGCGTGAGCAATACCGGGCGATGTGCCAGGCAGAACTGGAACACGTCAGGCCGGCGGCTCAGTCGCATCTCGCCGGAAGGACTGTTGAACTCCACGGTCTCAGGAAAGACGGGACCGAGTTTCCGATCGAGATCTCCCTTGCCGCGTGGAAGAAAAGTGATGAAACGTTTTACACCGCCATCATCCGCGACACGACTGCCCGCAAGGGCTTCGAAGAGCAGCTTCGCCAGTCGCAGAAAATGGAGGCGGTCGGGCAGCTGGCCGGCGGAATCGCGCACGACTTCAACAACTTGCTAACCGCCATTCTCGGGTACAGCGAATTGCTGCTGGAGAAACTCGGGGAGACGCACCCGCTGTTCGAGGATGTCGCGGAGATCAGGAAGGCCGGGGAGCGCGGCGCCGCCCTCACGCAGCAGATCCTGGCCTTTGGCCGCAAACAGACCGTCCTGCCCCGGGTGCTGGACCTCAACACCGTGGTGACCAGGGGGGAAAAGCTGTTGCGGCGTGTCATCGGCGAAGATATCGCGATAAGAATGCGCCTGGGCCATGGTCTGGGGCGGGTCAAGGCGGATCCGGTGCAGATCGAAGAGATCGTCTTGAACCTGGCGGTCAACGCGCGCGACGCCATGCCGCAGGGCGGCACGCTCACGATCGCGACCGCCAGCGTGGTCCTGGACTCGGAATTCGTCCGCCGTCACTTCGGATCCGAGCCCGGCCGCCACGTCTCGATAACTGTCCAAGACACCGGCTGCGGCATGACGCCGAACGTGCTCACCCACATCTTCGAGCCATTCTTCACGACCAAAGGGCCAGACAAAGGTACCGGTCTCGGCCTGTCGACGGTGTACGGAATCGTGAAACAGAGTGACGGCTACATCACGGTGGAGAGCACACCCGGCATAGGAACGACCGTGACGACGTACTGGCCGGCGGTGGACGACCCGATCGAATCCGCCGGGGCGGTGCCGCGGTCCGTGAACGGCCTCAAGGGGACGGAAACGATTCTGCTTGTCGAAGATGAAACCGGCGTTCGCGACCTCATCCAAAGGGTGCTTGAAGGGTGCGGTTACACGGTCTTGCAGGCGCGGGATGCCGGCGACGCGATCGCGATTGAGGAAACCCATCGCGGGCCGATCCACTTGCTCTTAAGTGACATCATCATGCCCGGGCTGAACGGCCCCGATCTGGCCCAACGCATCGTGCGACGCCGGCCGGCCATCAAGGTGCTCTACGCGTCGGGGTTTGCGAACCGTATCGACCTTGGCTCGCTCAGTCGCAGCGCCAGCTTTATCCAGAAGCCGTTCACGCCCGAGATCCTCGCGACGAACGTGCGGGAATGCTTAGACCGCCACGTTGGCCAAACCGGACGAGAATCGGCGTCTCTGTGAGCGGCCTCCAATCATGATGGAACACCCGTTCGCCTCGGGTGATGCTGGCGTACGCGATGCCTCGATCTTGATCGTTGAGGATGATCCCGGCGCGGTAGAGGCCTTCGAGCAGATGCTGAAGGCTGAAGGCTGCCTCATCCGTGTGACTCTCGACGCGGAATCGGCTTTGGTGGAAATCGCGCGCGCAGCGCCGGCGGCGATCCTCCTGGACTTGCACCTCCCGGTCATCGACGGTTTGGAGCTCTTGCGTCGACTACGAGCCACCTCTCGGCACGCCCACATTCCGGTCGCCGTCGTGACAGGCGACTACCTTGTGGAGGATCGGGTCGCACGCGAGCTTGAGGTGCTGGGTGCGCGCATTTACTTCAAGCCGCTCTGGGAGGAGGATCTGATTCGAATCGTGCGGGACCTCCTCTCGGCAGGTGGGTATTCAACCTGACCTGCCGTCCTACATCTTCTTCTTGCCACCGGTCGCAGGGACGAGGCCGGCCTGCGGCTTCAGGTCCGCGAAGGTGGATGACGACTTCTTCTCGATGCCCACAAACACGCCATGCTCGTACGGCGGATCCCACTCGTCGGTCGCCTGCGCCAGCTCGAACCACAAATCCCACGCCCGCTCGAGCTCCGCGTCGCTCATCTCGCGCAGGTTCAGATCGTCCTCGCTCAGCATCGCCACGGTTTCTTACTCCTCAGAGAAACGGGTCCTCCGGTAGCAGCGCCGCCGCGAGCCGACAGGCCGCCGCGTGCGCCTGCCGCAGCGGCAGCGTCTCCAGCCGCATCCGCTGGAACTCGGTCAGGTACGGCTCGGCCGCGCGCTGGTACACGGCGAGCCGTCGGAGATCCGCCTGCTGCAATTCGTCGATCTCTTGTGCGAGTGCCGCAACGACCGCGGGCCGATAGCGCGCGTCCCGCTGGACCAGCACTGCCAGGATGTGTTCGCACGCCTCCGGTTCCTCACGCACGATCCAGTCGCCGTCCTTGCTCATGATCGCGAGCCGGTAGTAGACGACTGCCTGGCCGGACGACAGCGCGGCCACGGGAGCCAGCCGGTTGAGCTCCCGCGTCAGCTCGAAATAGACGTTGGCCACCTCCGTCGAGTATAGACGGGCGCCCCCTCCCGCCGACTGTCAGATTCGACCGCCACAGGCGTCTATCCCAATGTGACCCGAACGACCGCCGTGCTGGGCCCAGGCGTAACACTTGGCGCTCTCGCCGCCTGGATCGCTTCGCTCCGCGTGCGCGAGGGCCGGCTCGCCTCAAGCGAGTACCGCCCGATCCCACTGCGCCTCGCGGAGATGGAGAAGAAGCACGGAGGCCAGCGGCTGTTGCTCGTGCCTGCGGTCCGCGACCGCGTCGCCCAGACCGCCGTGGCGCAGTGGCTCGGCACGCGACCGCCGCCCCGGCAAAAGCGGGGGCGCGACGGCCGTGTGCGCTTCCTCGCACACCGGCTGCCGCGCGCGTGCGATCCGCACGCTCGCACACCCCCTTTCCGGCAAGATCCGGTGATTAACCGCCAAATCTGAGAATCCCCCGTCGGCACACTCGTTGCCCCCCCAGGTCGGCGGTATGCGCCGACCGCACAGCCTGGCAACGATTGCGTCGGCCGAGACGCCGCTCCAGGAAATGGAGACCGACCCGGCACGGCTGCGCGTCGCGCTGCAGCGGGGAGTGGAGTGGCACTGTAGCGCGCTCGAAGCCCGCGGCTGGCGCCAGACAGTGGGAGCCGGGTTGCGCGATGGCGAACGCCAGTTCACCGGGGCGCTCGCCAGCGCCGAGGTGAGGACCGCGGGAGCGCTCGATGCGATGCTCGCCGTGCTGAGCACCCATCATCCTGATGCCTACGAGCACGCCCGCCGCGTGGCCCGGCATTCGGTGAGCATCGCCCGGGTGCTCGGTTTCAAGGAGCCGTCGCTGAGCGACATCGAGCGCGGCGCTCTGCTGCACGACATCGGGAAGATCGCGATCCCCGAAGGGATTCTCCTCAAGCCGGCGGCGCTGGACGACCAAGAGACACGGCTCATGCGCCGCCATCCGGAGATTGGCTATCGGTTGATAAAGCACGTGCCCATGTTTGCGGCTGCCGCCGAGATCGTGCTCGGCTCCCACGAGGCATTCGATGGCCGTGGCTATCCGCGGGGACTCGTGGGCGACGCGATTCCAATCGGCGCTCGCATCGTCGCGGTGACCGACGCCTACGACTCGATGACGCATCTGCGTGTCTACCGTCACGCGCTCACGGCAGCGGACGCCACTCGTGAGATCTTGCACCGCCGAGGCACCCAGTTCGATCCCTTTGTCGTGGACGCCATGCTGACGCTGCTCGCGAGCCACGGCGGGCCGCGCCAACCAATCGATGAAAGGAGAGACCATGCGACTCCTCGGTCGGCACGATAAGCCGCTCGCCGTTGGGCTCGTCGTCGGCACCCTGATCGTGTTCGAGCGGCCGCTCCGGTTTCTGCTCGACGTGGCGCGCGATGTCGAGTCCAGGTATCAGGTGGATCTTCTGCCCGCGCTGGCGGTGCTGTGCGGCGCGTACGTGTTTCACCAGTATCACAAATGGCAGGACGCACAGGCTGAGGCGGCCGCGGCGGCGGCCGAAGCCCGCCAGGCGCAAGAGCGCTCGAGCGAGCTCGAGCGACTCGTCAACTTCGGACGGGCCCTCGCCAAAGCGCTCGACGTGCCGGCATTGCAGCAGGTGCTCTGGCAGCGGTTGCCGCAGTTCGGTCAAGAGCGCGACATGTGGGTGCTCATGTGCGGCACCGGAACATGGGAGCCGCTCGTCCAAGAGATCGGCCCGCACCCGCGCGAGACGGCTGACAAGCTGGTCGATCTGGCCACTCGCGCGCTGGCCATCGCATGCCAGGACGAGGCCCACGCCGAAGGCGATTGTCTCGACGGGCACCTGTGCTTCCCCATGCTGGTCGGCGAGCGCCCGGTCGGCGTGCTTGGCGTTCGTCAAGGCCGGGAGGCGCCGACCCTCGCGGAGCGCCGGGTGCTCGGCGCCGCCGCGGCGCTTCTCGCCATTGCGGTCCGGAACGTCCAGTGGTTCCAGGAGAATCGCGACAACAGCCTGCGCGACAGTTTGACCGGCTGCTTCAACCGCGCCTATGGCATGGAAACGCTCGACGTGCAACTCCAGATGGCCAGGCGCGCCTCGCGGCCTCTGTCCATCATCATGTTCGACATCGACGAGTTCAAAGGCGTCAACGACCACTTCGGCCACCTCGCTGGCGACGCGCTGCTGGCAGGCGTGGGCCGCCAGCTCGGGAACGTCCTCCGAGCCAGCGACATCAAATGCCGATATGGAGGAGACGAATTCCTCGTCATCCTGCCCGAAACCCCGCTGACCGGCGCCGAGCAGGTGGCCGAGGCCCTGCGGCGGGAGATCGCGCGGCTGCGGCATCCGGTCGATCCCAGCCTTTCCATCAGCGCGAGCCTCGGAGTGGCGTCGGTGGCGGAGGGCGAGTTCGACGTGAAGGCGCTTCTCGCGCGGGCCGACGCGGCGTTGTATCGGGCGAAGAGGGTCGGACGAGATTGCGTGGAAGTCGCGGCGGCTTCGCTGCCAGCGGCCGCGCGCCACGCCGTCCTGACTTCCAACGTGTCAACTCCGGCCGAGCTGCTGCGTGACTGCGGCCCGCAGCCGCTGATCCCGAGGCGTCGCATCGTGGCTCCGGTGACGGACGTGGCCTAGTCTTAGGGCCGTCGCCTCAGGGCCCAGGGTCCCCAGCGAGTGTGCGCGTGCGGCGTGCGGCTGTGCG
>JACPPO010000140.1 GCA_016190945.1 Acidobacteriota bacterium
GCGACGCTGACCGTCACGGCAGACGACGCGTCACGGCTCTTCGGCGTGGCCAACCCGACGTTTACGGCGACGTTCGCCGGCTTCAGGAACGAGGAAGCACTGGCAGGCAGTGGTGTAACCGGCGCACCGTCGCTGACGACCACAGCCACGGAGACGAGCGCGGTCGGAGAGTATCCCATCACGGCGGCGATCGGCACGCTGGCGGCGGCCAACTACGACTTCACCTTCGTTGATGGCACGCTGACAGTCGAGAAGCGAACGACCAGCGTCGGCGTCACGTTTGAGCCGAGCCCGGTCGATGAGGGCGCAACCACGCAGGTAACGTTCACTGTGACCGATGGTTCGGGCTCGGCCATTGCGGATGTGCGGCCGAGCGGTGCCATCGCGCTCACGCAAATCGTCAGGTTCACGTCAACGGGCGGGCCGCTCCTCCCCAACACCGCGCCGTGCGTGCTGACGCCGAGCGAGCCTGGTGCGTCCTCGTGCACCGTCACCGTCCGCGCGGTCGACAACCCGGATGCAACGATCGCGATCTCCTTCGCGGGCGACGCGACACACACCGCGAGCGCGGGTGGCGGAACCCTGGTTGTCAACAACGTCGCCCCAACGATCACGACGTTGACGGCGCCCCTGGCGCCGCTGGCGCTCGGATTGACGGCAACGGTTGCAGTGGACTTCACCGATCCGGGATCCCTGGACACCCACACCTGCACCTTCACCTGGGACGACGGCCAGACGACGACGGTGACGGTGTCCGAGACGGGTAACGGATCATGCAGCGCACCGCGGACGTACACAGCGCCCGGCGTCTACACCGTCGGCGTCGAGGTGACCGACAAGGACGGCGGCAAGGTCAGTCGGAACCACGAATTCATCGTCATCTACGACCCGACGGGCGGGTTCGTGACGGGTGGCGGGTGGATCATGTCGCCGATCAACGCATACCTCTACGACCTGTCGCTCACCGGCCGGGCAAGCTTCGGCTTCGTGTCCAAGTATCAAAGGGGCGCCAATGTGCCGACAGGGCAGACGGAGTTCCAGTTCCGGGCGGGCAACCTGAACTTCCACAGCTCGGTCTACGAGTGGCTGGTCGTCAGCGGCGCCAAGGCGCAGCACAAGGGCTCGGGAACGATCAACGGCTCGGGCGACTATGGGTTCATTTTGACTGCGACCGACGGACAGCAGAACGGCGGCGGCGGGTTCGACAAGTTCCGCATCAAGATCTGGGACAAGGCGACCGGCGTCGTCGTTTACGACAACAAGCGCGGTCAATCCGACGATATCGATCAAACGGATCCACAGGTGATATCCGGCGGAAGTATCGTCATTCACAACCAGTAGCCGCGGGCCGGCCCCACGCGCCCCTGGCGGGAGTCGACTGGTGACCAGACAGGCTAGCAGCCGCCGTCCTCTTACGCTCACGATAGCCGGCGCGCTGTTGATCTTGTCCGGGCCCGTGGTCCGACCCGGTGGGGTGCAGGGGCAGGGCCGCCCGGTGCAGGCCGGCCGGCCTGAGGTCCGCATCGCCGCGCGCCATGACACGAGCAAACCGCTGGCCGCCTTGCCGCAGCTTCCCCCGCGCGCTGTCGGCGCGGTGCTCCGGCGGAGGCTGCTGCCACACCGCATCGGCAGCGAGGGGGCCACCGGCGACGAGGTCCTGCAGGGGGAGGCGATTGCGGCGGGCGTGCCCACGCAGGCGCAGAACTTCGAGGGTGTGCACAACGTCAACCAGGTCCTGCCGCCCGATCCAACCGGCGACATAGGCCCGCATCACTACGTCCAGATGGTGAACCTCTCGTTCGCCGTCTTCGATCGGACCGGCAACGTCCTGTACGGGCCGGCCGACAACCGCACGCTGTGGCAGGGGTTCGGCGGGCCGTGCGAAGCAACTAACGACGGAGACCCGATCGTCCTCTACGACCAGATCGCCGACCGGTGGATGTTGAGCCAGTTTGCACTCCCGAATTTTCCGAAGGGACCGTTCTACCAGTGCATCGCGGTGTCGCAGACGGGCGATCCGACGGGAGCCTACCATCGCTATGAATTCATGATCAGCGAGACCGCGGTGAACGACTACCCCAAGTTTGGTATCTGGCCCGACGCCTACTACATGGCCGTCAACCAGTTCAGCTGCTACCCGATCTTCTGCGAATGGGCAGGGCAGGGCGCCGTAGCCTTCGAGCGTGAGCAGATGCTCAACGGCGGCGCTGCACGCATGATCTATTTCGACCTGTACGGCGACGACCCCACTCTTGGCGGCATGTTACCCGCCGACCTCGACGGCCCACTGCCGCCGCCCGCTGGCGCGCCGAATCCGTTCTGCCAGGTCGATGACGACGCCTGGCTCTACGCGCCGGGTGATCAGCTGCAGTGCTGGGGCTTCGGGGTTAACTGGAGTAATCCGGCCCTGTCCACCTTTGGCGTCGCCGCCGTGCTGCCGGCCGCCGCCTTCGATTCGAACCTGTGCCTGTACGATCGGAACTGCATTCCCCAACCCGACACCGGGACGAGAGTCGATGCGCTGTCCGACCGTCTGATGTACCGTCTCCAGTACCGCAATTTCGGCACTCACGAGGCGCTCGTGGCGAACCACACGGTAGACGCCACTGGCGCCGACCGGGCTGCGATTCGATGGTACGAATTGCGCAACTACGGCAGCGGCTGGGGCATCCACCAGCAGGGCACCTATTCGCCCGACTACCACCACCGCTGGATGGGGAGCGTCGCGATGAACCGCGCGGGCGATATCGCCCTCGGGTACTCGATATCCAGCGGCAGCGTGTATCCATCCATCCGCGCCACCGGCAGATTCGCGGGTGATGCGCCTGGCGTGATGACCCAGGGCGAAGTGGTGATTGCCGAGGGGAGCGGACATCAGACGCACACCTCCGGGCGATGGGGCGATTACAGTACGTTGTCAGTCGATCCGACCGACGACTGCACCTTCTGGTACACGCAGGAGTATTACGAGGCGAAGGGCACGGCTCCGTGGCAGACGCGGATCGGCGCGTTCAGGATGAGGGACTGCGAGTCGGCTGGTCCTCCGACATCTGACGCTCCAGGGACAACGCACGTGGGAGATCTCGATCGTTCATCGATCGGTCAGCGGAACGTCTGGACCGCCCGCGTGACCATCGCGATTCACGGCTCGCACCACGACGCCATTTCCGAGGCGGACGTCACCGGCATGTGGAGCGATGGAACGTCAGGGACTGCCTCGTGCACCACGACCGCCGCGGGCCAGTGCACGGTGGAGAAGGCGGGTCTCCGGAAGAACCTCCGGAGGGTCAGGTTTACGGTGACCGGCATTACGTATTCCTCCCTCGCATACGATTCGACCGGGAATCACGACCCGGACGGCGACAGCGCCGGAACGAGCATCACGGTGCTCAAGCCTTAGCTCAACTTCCGCGGTCGTCCGATCGATTTCGGCTATATAGCCCACCTGTGACGACGTAACTCGTTTATCTTCATCACTGGCTGTCCGGAGTTCGGCGAGATAGTGACTAACGTATTGCACATTGCAGTGACCCAATCATGGGTGGCGGCGGGGTTCGAAGAACGCGCGGCAAAGCGGCGCGCGTGGCAAGTCGCGGATCGCTGACATTCTTAGCGAGTCTCGACAGACGCCCGGATAACCAATTGCGTTCTACAAGCGCACGGTGTAGCATCCGGGGCTGACGAAGCGCCCGTGGAAGCTGACCGAGCCGTGGACGCCCAGAACGCGCCCACCGCTCCGTGAAAATCGCCAGAACGGTTTTCCACTGATTCCCACAGGCTGTTTCGTTCTCTTTCAGAGGGGACATCATCTATCGAGTGAAGAACGGGGACGCGCCTCGAATTAGAGACAGCACAGAGGCCGGAGGACAGCGCAGAGCGTCCGGAAGAAACGCGGACAACGCCAAGTGCTCTGCGACCCCGGCGTCTTCAACGTGCTCTGCGTTTTGGCGTTTAACTGGGGGCGTACGGATCGACCGCTTCCGTCAAGCCTGCGGCTCGCCGCGGCATTGGTGACGGTGGAATCCGGGGGCATCGATCGTCCGCCTGGGAGGGAAGCTATGGCGACGCAGTATGCAGAGTCCAACGTGTTGGTCACTACTGAGTGGGTGGCCCAACATCTTCAAGATCCGTCGATCCGCATTGTCGAGGTCGATGTCGACACCTCGGCATACGATCAGGGGCACGTGCCCGGCGCGGTTGGCTGGAACTGGTCCACCCAACTTTGCGACACGCTCGTCCGCGACATCATTTCGGTCAACAAGCTCGAAGAGCTCCTTGGGAGCTCCGGCATATCCAACGACACGCCGATCATTCTCTACGGGGACAACAATAACTGGTTCGCCGCATGGGCATTCTGGCAGTTGAAGGTCTACGGCCATAAGGACGTCCGGCTGATGAACGGCGGGCAGAAGAAATGGCTGGCGGAAGGTCGCGAACTGTCCACCGATCCACCGAAAGTGCAGCCGAAAACCTACAAGGCACAGCCCGCGGATTTTTCGATCCGCACGACCCTGCCGGAGGTCCAGAAAGCGATGCGGGAAAAGCGGACGGCGCTGGTCGACGTCCGCAGCGTGCA
>JACPPO010000138.1 GCA_016190945.1 Acidobacteriota bacterium
CCATGTACTCACGGCCGGCAAACTCCAGCAGCCGTCCCTCGACATCGTTGTTGCTGGCTTGAATCGCCCGGACGACATCCTTGACGGCCAGGTCGTAGGCGGCCAGCTTGTTCGGGTCGAGATTCACCTGGTACTGCTTGACGAAGCCACCGATGCTCGCAACCTCCGCGACCCCAGGCACGGCGGCCAGCCAATACCGCAGATACCAGTCCTGGAATCCGCGCAAATCGGCCAGTGTGTGCCGGCCCGTCTCGTCCACGATGGCGTACTCGAATACCCACCCCACACCCGTGGCATCCGGGCCGATCACCGGGTTCACCCCATTCGGCAACTGGCCGCGGATGCCCTGGAGGTACTCCACGACCCGACTTCGGGCCCAGTACATGTCGGTGCCGTCCTCGAAGATGACGTAGACGTACGAGATCCCGAAGTCGGTGAAGCCGCGAACCGTCCGCACGTTCGGGGTGGAGATGAGCGCGGAGACGATCGGATAGGTGACCTGGTCCTCGATCAGGTCCGGGCTTCGTCCCATCCACTCGGTAGCGACGATTACCTGCACGTCGGAGATGTCTGGCACGGCGTCCACTGGCGTCGCCGTCATCGCCCAGATCCCCCAGAACGTCAGGACGAGCGTGCCGGTAAAGACCAGGAACCGGTTTCCCGCGCACCAGTCGATAACGCGTTCAATCATCTCTGCTCTCCCTCAGGCCGTCCGCCTGAAGCCGGACCCTACGTACGCTCCGCACAATCCGCCACTACTTCGCCGTAAGCGTCATCTGTCTGCTGCCAATCTCCTGCCCACCGCGCGTCGCCATGATGGTCACGTCCCAGTTGCCGGCCATCATGACCTGCCCCTTGCCTCGATACATGCCGTTGCCCTCGTGCGCGAGCTCGGCTTTCGTGCGCATCTCCGGCATATTCATCGCAGGCATCGCCGCCATGAAGAACTCGGTCGTCACCATCGCATCCGTCACCGGCTTCCCGTCTTGCATCACCATCACCTCGAAGGTGTTCTCGCCCATCCTCACCGGATCCGGATCCGTCTTGAGGGTGACGTCGACCGCCTGCGTGCCTGAGGGCGCCGGCGCCGCAGGTGCGGACGCGGCTGGCGTGCTCTCACTCGCCGGCTGCTCGTTCCCGCCGCCGCATCCCAGGGTGATTGCTGCGGCGGCAAGAGCCGCCACTCCAAGTGCCACACTCATGCGTGTCATGCGCGTTGTCTCCTTGTGCGTGTCATCTCGCCCCCGGTGTCATTTCGCCACCACGGCGAACTGCCTGGATCCCAAACGCCGCCCATCCTTGCTGACGTTCACGGTCACGTCCCAGCGGCCGCCCACCATGACCTGGCCGGATCCGCGATACACCCCGCCGCCGACCGGCGCCAACTTCGTTTCATTCCGCATCGCCGGCATGTTCATCGTCGGCATGGCGGCCATGAAAAACGTCACCGACACCTCGGCGTCCGGAATCGGCTGACCCGAGGCATCCTTCACTGATACCTCCAGCACGTTGTCGCCTGTTCTCGGCGGGTCCGGCTGCGGCCGGAACGCGATGTCCAGCCGCTCACCAGTGGCAGCCCCCTCGGCCATCGCCGGTGGCGGCTCGAACGCGCCAGCGGAGGCGCGAAGCTGGCTCTCGGAGTCGAGGAAGAACGTCGCGCCCATCGCGACCATCTCGCCTTCCTTCAGGCCTTCGAGGATCTGCACGCGATCGCCGAGCCGCTGGCCGACTTTCACGTCCCGAGGCTGGAAGTAGCCGTCGCCCTCGGCCACGAACACGAGCTGGCGGGTGCCGGAATCCAGCAGCGCGTTCGCCGGGATGGTCGTGCTCATGCCGACAGGGGTATCCAGCGCGACGTTGGCGTACATTCCCGGCTTGAGCCGCCCGGCGCGGTTGGCCAACTCGAACCGGATCCTCACCGTCCGCGTGTTCTCCTCGACGAACGGATAGATGTAGATGACGCGGCCCATGAAGCGTTCGCCCGGATAGGCGTCGAGCGTCACGGTGGCGCGCTGCCCCACCTTCACCAGCGGCCCCTCCTGCTCGTAGACGTCCGCTTCGAGCCACACGACGGACAGGTCGGCAATCTTGTAGAGCATCTGCCCGGCCGTGACGTGCATACCCTGCAGCGCCTGCTTCTCGATGACGTACCCGTTCACGGGCGAACGAAACGTGACGGCGGTCTGTGGCTGCCGCGTCTCATCCAGCGCCCGCATCTGGTCCGGCGGCAGATCCCAGAGCGCGATGCGCATGCGTGCGGATTCCACCAGCCTCTCCGCCCGCTCGCGCACATCGGGTATCTGCGACTGGCGCAGCTGGTCGCGGCTTCGCAGCGCCAGCACGTACTCCTGCTGGGTGGTCAGCAGTTCGGGACTGTACAGTGTGAAGAGCGGGTCGCCCTTCGACACCGATTTCCCCGTGTAGTCCACGTGCAGATCGCGGATCCAGCCCTCGATCTTGAGGTTCACGTCGGCGAGACGGGTTTCGTCGTAGCGGACCGATCCGACGGTCCGAATCGTCTTGCTCATATTCGCCCGCTCGACGGGCGCGGTGCGCACGCCGATCAGCTGCTGCCGTCGCAGGTCGAGGTTCACCGCGGCGCGGGGATCGACCGCTTCCGGTTGTGTCATCGGTGGCGCCGGCGGGTTCTCACCCGTGGTGGGCGGCGTGTTTACGCCGCCCACCGCGAACAAGGTCCGGACAACCGGCAGGTCCAACAGCCGGTCTCGGAAACCGTAGGCGAGACCGGCCGCCGCTACCACAGCCACGAGCGCACACAGGACAAGGACTCGCGTCTTGCGATTGGTGTTGTTCATCGTCGTTCCTTCTGTTCTTCGCCCTGGGGACCCACATCAGCAAACATGGCCGACTCGAGCTGGGTCCCGACGGCGCGTTCGAGATCCGCGATCGCCTGTTCGAGATCGCTGACGGCACCGTAGTACGCGAGCTGCACATCGAGCAACACGCGCTGGTTGTCGATGAGCGCGAGGAAATCGACGCGGTCGGCCTGGTACGCGACGCGCGAGACCTCCAGCGTCTGCTCCGACTGGGGGACGATGCTCGTCCGGAGCAATGCGGCGCGCTGCGCCGCCGACTGCACGCGCACGTACGCGTCCTGCACGGCGAGCCGAATGGCGCTCTCCACTGCACGCTCGCGCGCGCGGGCGGCTTCGATGTCGGCCGTCGCTTCGGCCACGCGCGCATCCAGTCGCCCGCGCGCCCACGGCGCCGTCGGCCACGTGATCCCCACGCTGGCGGTCCAGGAGTCGCGGTCGCGTGGCATGAGCATGAAACCGCCGCCGACAAAGAAGTCTGGCTTGTACTCCGTCCGCGCGGCGCTGAGCGTCGCCTCGGCACGCTCACGCTGCAGCAGCGCGTTCCGCAGCTCCGGCTGGCGTTCGAGCGCCATCCGCTGCAGCGCTGAGGACGCCGGGAGGATGACGCGCTCGTGCGGCGCGCCGACCGGACCAATCGGGGCATCGGGTGGCCGGTCGAGCAGGGTGTTGAGTTGCGCCTCCGCGAGACGGGCGCGCTCGTCCATCATGACGAGGTCGTCGTGGAGCTTTGACAGCTCGACCACCGCTTTCAGCACATCCTGCTGGGAGATCCGGCCTGTGGTGTATTTGGCCTCGGAGATGTCAGCGAACTGGCGCAGGAGGTCGACGCTCGCCAGGTGGATGTCGATGTGAGTGCGCGCGAGAAAGAGAGCCGCGTAGACCCGCTTCACCTCATCGACGACGTCGCGGGCGCGGACGGCAATCTCGCTCTCTGTGACCTCCGCCTCCTTCTCCAGGACGGCCGCACGGGCGCGACGCTTGCCGCGGCCCGGAATGTCCTGGCCGGCGGTGAACATGTACATGTTCGTGTCGAGTGGGTTGACCGAGCCGATCGGCCACTGCCAGATCTGCGCCTCGAACGTGGGCGCCATCAGGAATCGCTCCTGCGGGGGACGGAGGCGGGCGGCCTCGAACTGCCGTCGCAGGGCGACCAGCGTTGGATTCTTGGCGAGCGCTTCGTCCAGCGCCGCATCGAGCGTCAGCGGCGGGCCCTCGTACGAGCGCCGCTGTTCAAAGACATGCAGCTGGTCCTGCAGCTGCCGCAGAGGCGCCGGGGTGCCATTGGGCCCGGCCCAGACCGGCCCGGCAGGAAACGCTGCACACAGCACAACGACAAAGGTTTTTCCAGTCATAACTGCTTCTGGCCCGACGTAAAGGAACGACCGCCCAGGCAAGCGGGCCGTGGCTTACCGGACGAGCTGATGAACCTGTGACGAAAAGGCAGCAAGGCCGTTGGTACGGACGCGTACCAAGGCGCAAGGAGGGCGAAGCGTTAGATCAGAAAGGACGCGAGAAGGACGTACTTCGGCGGAGACGCCGCTTTCAGCTCGGTAGTATTCACGCCGAACGCGGAAGCATAGGTGTTGGGCGGCAGGACGAGCGCGGGAATCGTGCTCGCGACCAGTACCAGCGGTGGCACCGGCTGCTGGGCCTGGTTCACCAGCCGATCCTGATCGGCTCGTTCGCTCTGGCAGCAATCTTCGGTCGTCGCCGCCGCTCCACAGTCGTGATCGGTGTCCGCGCAGCACGCCATCTGTGCGGCGGCCATCTCCTGACCGACGAGACACTCAGCCCCTAATGAAAGCATCAACGCCATCACGAGAGCTACGCCGGTCGACCGCACCTTTGGCATTCCCTGCATTCTACTCTATTTTCTGCTCCGCAGACCGATGTGTCCGCCGGGATTTCCAATATGGAGGTCCCGAATGGGCGCCATGCCACAGCCGCGGCGCCGATTGTGCCTACTGCTCCGTTGACCGCCTTGAAGAGGGCCGTCATGACCCGTTCCAACGTGAAATTAGCGGGAACAGCCTCCGTTTCGTGGCATTTCTCGGGCGCCTCTTCGTGGTTGCTTTCGACCCGGTACCCGTGTCTTCTGCCGAGCTGGAGCTCGAGAGGGTCCCCCCTCACGGGAGAGACGCGACGGCCGTGTAGACCTGCAGCGCGCCGTCCTCGCTGCCTTCCGGCGCTGCACTCGCGCTCCAGGCGAAGACCAGCTCATCTCCCTGTCGTGCCACGCGCGGGAATCCGCTGGCGCGGCCGGCGCTGACCCCTGCCACGGTGAGAGGCGCCGATCGCGCGCCGGAACGGTCCACGCGCCGCAGCCGGAATTCCGAGCGCCCCTCCGCGTACTCGACCCAGGTTGCGACCGCGGACCCGTCGTCGAGCAGCTCGATGTCCACACGTCCGAGCGACCCGGCTTCGTCCAGGCGGATCGGCGCGCTCCACGAGCGTCCGGCATCATTGGAGAAGGCGGCGTACGCCTGACCCAGATCGTTTCTCACCGTGAACCAAGCGGCGGCGACCTCCCGGCCGCGCGCGCTCAGCATCGGACCATTAACGGGGCAGAAATCGATCCTCCAGTTGTCCTGGCTGACGAGTGTCGTCGGGGTCCAGCGGCCGCCTTCGAGGCGCGATACCCCCATGTCGCGGACCTCCTGGTCGTCTCGATCGCGGAAACCTGCAAGGACGCCGTCGGAGGTCACCACCGCTGTGGTGGAACAGCACTCGCACACCCGATGGTCGATCTCGATATCCGCGGTCTGCTTCCAGTTGGCGTCGAACGCGGCAAACCGCAGCATCATCGTGCCGCTCTCCGGATCGTCCGGGTCGAAGGTGCTGTTGCGTCCGTCGAGCCACACGATCCCCAGTTGACCGCCCGCCATCTCAACGAGAGAGGCGAAGCCGTGCTGGGACCTGGTGCCGTCATGATGGGGCACGAACGAAGGCGCCCACGCCTTGCCGTTGTCCTTTGAGTACGCGAGTCGTAGGTCGTAGGCCTCGATCACCGGGTCAGTCGTTTGTAGCCATTGTGCGACGAGGGTGCCGTCGGCCAGGCGCTGCACGGACGGCACGTCAGCATAGCTCAGGAACCAGTCGACGCCGGAGACGGCCGTTATCGGCGCCGTCCACCCGGACGCCGTGCGCTCCGTGAACTTGAGAGAGGTCGTGGTGGCGAGCCGCTCGATCCAGCTGAGAAGGATGCCGCGCTCGGAAACGGACATCTGCGGTTCGCTGGTGTTCGCGCCCGCGGGTGATGCGACACGCTGAACGGTCACGGTCCATTCAGCCGGTTCCCGGCGCCCGCACGACAGGCTGGTGACGGCAAGGGCGGCCGTCAGCAGGGTCAGGAGCAGTCTTCCTATTGGCATGGTTCCGTGCGCGCAGCATACCATTCCCGCTGTCTTACGGCGACCGTCGATTGACGCTACGCCGGCCGCTGGACATGATTTCGGGACGGCGGTGGAGTCCGCCTTCAACCGTCACGCCAGTTCGCGTGGCCAATGACTCCTGCGTGGAGCAGGTTTATGACGGAGTTGGCCACCGCCTTGACACTTGTAGCTACGCGGCGCTACATTGACACCATGAAGACGGTCGGTGTCCGCGAACTGAAGAATCGGCTGAGTGAGTACTTACGGCACGTGCGGTCGGGCGAAGGGGTGCTGGTGACCGATCGTGGGGAAGTTGTCGCCGAACTCACCCCGCCAGGAAATGCGGCGACGGACGCGTCCGTTCCTCCCGGGCTGGTCGCTCTGGCGAAGAGAAGCCTCGTGACATTAGGCGCTCGGAGCGACGCCAACCTCTATCCTCGTCTGCCGCGTGCGTCCAAGCGACATCGGGCTGCACAGCTCCTGGATGAGGAACGCGGCCCCCGGTGAATCTCTACGCGGAATCAAGCGGTGTCCTGGCTTGGCTGCTGGATGAAGAGGCGGGCGCGCGCGCCCGTCAGCTACTCACAGCGGCGGACATCGTTATCGCGTCAGACCTTACCGTTGTCGAGTGCGACCGCGTGTTGATCCGCGCGGCCGCGCTCGGCGGCCTGACGGAAGCCGATGCGGCCGGCCGGCGCGCGCATCTGACCAGAGCGGCGGCGCACTGGCACGTGCTGCGGATAGGTCCGGAAATCGTCGATCGTGCGCGCCAGCCCTTTCCGGGCGAGCCGATTCGAACGCTCGATGCGCTCCACCTTGCCTCCGCATTATTTGCCCGGTCGGCGGTGGCCGGGCTCGAGATGCTCAGCCTCGACGACCGTATCCGGCAGGCGGCGGAACGCCTCGGCTTACGGCTTCAGCCGCGGAACATCTCAGGCGCCTGAGCGCTACGGTCTATGAAAGGAGAATGGCATGGAAAAGGACGTCGTGTGTGGAATGCAGGTGGACCCGGCGAAAGCCGCCGCTACCAGCGACTACAACGGGAAGACGTATTACTTCTGTTCGAAGGGCTGCAAGGTCAAGTTCGACGCCAACCCGACGCGATACGTGAAATAGCGCTGTGATCCAGCACGTTCCCGACGAAGTGAGCGAGGTCGTCGATCCGGTCTGCGGGATGACGATCGCGTCCGCAGACGCGGTGGGCCACGTCGAGCATCGCGGCCAGACGTATTACTTCTGCAATGCGAGCTGCCTCGATCGCTTCCGCGCCACGCCGGAGGCGTTTGTCGGGGCGGCGAGGCCGGCCGCGCCTGCGGCTCAGCCCGGGATGGCATGGACCTGTCCGATGCACCCGGAGGTCGTCCGGGACCAGCCGGGGTCCTGCCCGATCTGCGGTATGGCCCTGGAGCCTCGCACCGTCGCGCTCGAGGCGGGACCGAACCCGGAGCTTGTGGAGATGTCGCGGCGGTTCGGGGCGAGCGCCGCGCTCACCCTTCCGCTCCTGCTCGTGGCCATGGGTGACTACATTCCCGGCCGGCCACTTGCTCGGTTCGTATCCACGGGAGCCATGGGCTGGGTCGAGCTTGGGCTGGCGACCCCGGTATGCCTCTGGGGTGCCTGGCCCTTCTTCGTACGCGGCTGGCAGTCGATCGTCAATCGCAGCCTCAACATGTTCACGCTGATCGCGCTCGGTGTGGCGGTCTCCTACGGCTACAGCGTGGTGGCGGCGCTGTTTCCGGAGTTATTCCCCGCCGGCTTCCGCGATGACTCTGGCGAAGCGGGCGTGTACTTCGAAGTGGCCGCGGTGATCGTCACCCTCATTCTCCTCGGCCAGGTGCTCGAGCTGCGCGCGCGCAGTCAGACCAGCGCGGCGATCCGGACGCTGCTCGGTCTGGCGGCGAAGTCGGCGCGCCGGCTCGGTGACGATGGCACTGAGGAAGACGTGCCGCTCGAGGCGGTACAGGTCGGCGACCGGCTGCGCGTTCGACCGGGCGAGAAGGTCCCGGTGGACGGTGTCGTGCTCGAAGGATCGAGTGCTGTCGACGAGTCGATGGTCACCGGTGAACCGATCCCGGTGGAAAAGCGCACGAACGATCGCGTCGTTGGCGCGACAATCAATGGGACCGGCGCTCTCGTGATCCGCGCCGAGAAGGTTGGCGCCGACACGCTGCTCTCGCGCATCGTCGCGATGGTGGCGGAAGCGCAGCGCAGCCGAGCGCCGATTCAGAAGCTTGCCGACGTCGTGTCCGGCTACTTCGTCCCCGCGGTCGTCGCGGTCGCGGTGGCGACGTTCCTCGTCTGGGCGCTGGTCGGACCGGAGCCGCGTCTGGCGCACGCGCTCGTCAACGCGGTCGCCGTGCTGATCATCGCCTGCCCGTGCGCCCTCGGGCTCGCCACGCCTCTCTCCATCATGGTGGCGACCGGCAGGGGTGCCACGATGGGCATTCTCTTCCGGAACGCGGAAGCGATCGAAGTACTGCGCAAGGTCGACACGCTCGTCGTCGACAAGACGGGCACGTTGACCGAAGGGAAGCCGCGGCTCGTCACCGTGGTGCCCGCTGGCGGGATTGGCGAGGCGGCGCTCCTGCAGGCAGCGGGCAGTCTCGAACGGGGCAGCGAGCACCCGCTTGCCGCCGCCATCGTCAAAGGCGCGGAAGAGCGCGGCGTTGTTCTCGTTGAGGCGCGCGAGTTCAAGAGCATCACGGGGAAGGGCGTTGCAGGAACGGTGGACGACGGCCGGGTCGCCCTCGGCAATCGTGCGCTGATGGGCGATCTCGGCATCGATGTCGGGACACTCGGCGATGAGGCGGAGGCACTGCGGGCCGAAGGACAGACGGTAGTGTTCGTCGCGATCGGTCGGACGCTCGCCGGGCTCATTGGCGTGGCGGATCCCATCAAGAAGAACACCCCCGAAGCGATCCGGGCCTTGCACGACGAGCGGATTCGCATCGTCATGCTGACCGGCGACAGTAAGACAACGGCTCAGGCCGTCGCCCGCCAGCTGAACATCGATGACGTGATCGCCGAGGTGCTGCCGGACCAAAAGGTCGAGGTCGTGAAGCGCCTGCAAGCGGAAGGACGCGTTGTTGCTATGGCGGGCGACGGCATCAATGATGCGCCGGCGCTCGCCCAGGCGCAGGTCGGGATCGCGATGGGGACCGGTACCGACGTGGCCATGGAAAGCGCGGCGGTCACGTTGGTCAAAGGCGACTTGCGGGGAATCGCTCGCGCCCGGCAGCTGAGCCGCGCGACGATGGGGAACATCAAGCAGAACCTCTTTTTCGCCTTTGTCTATAACGCCGCGGGCGTACCGATCGCCGCCGGTGTGCTGTACCCGGTCTTCGGCCTGCTGCTGTCACCGATGATTGCGGCGGCGGCGATGAGCTTCAGCTCCGTATCCGTCATCGGCAATGCGCTCAGGCTGCGCCGCGCGCGGTAGAGGCGGTGGCAGTTGGCCCGCCCACTCCCGGTGCGTTGAAGGAGGCAACCCTGCGGGTTCAGTGACGTGAATATCGGTGCACCCTAAACGTCCCGCAGCACGTGTTCCGCCCGGACCTCATTCAGGAGGACTTCGCCGCGCTCGAATGCCCGGACATTGGCTAACGTCGTCCCGGCAATGTTCGCGAGGGCTTCGGTCGTCAGAAATGCCTGGTGCGATGTAACGAGCACGTTCGGGAACGTCAACAGTCGGGCAAGCACATCGTCCTGCAGGACCTGATCGGAGAGGTCCCTGAAGAAGATTCCCTCCTCCTCTTCGTACACGTCGAGACCTGCCGCACCGACATGTCCGCGCTTGAGAGCATCAATCAACGCGCGAGTGTCAATCAAGGCCCCGCGCCCGGTGTTGATAAGCATCACGCCTCGTTTCATGTACCGAAGCGCAGTGGCGTCGATCAAATGGCGGGTTGCGGGTGTCAGCGGCACGTGCAACGACACGATATCGGATTCCCGATAGAGTTCTGGTAGATCGACGTAGCGGAGCGGGAGCTCATTCGCCAATTGTTCGTTCGGCTGGATATCCGAGGCCAGCACCCGACAGCCGAATCCGCACATGATCCTCGCCATCACGGCGCCGATGCGACCGGTGCCGACGACCCCCACTGTCTTGCCGTGCACGTCAAACCCGACCAGCCCATCCAGTGAGAAATTCGCCTCCCGCACGCGGCTGAAGGCCCGATGGATCTTGCGGTTGAGTGCCAGCATCAGGGCGGCGGCGTGTTCCGCGACGGCGTAGGGCGAGTATTCAGGAACACGAACGACTGGAAGGCCAAGCGTGGCGGCGGCCCGCAGATCGACGTGGTTGTAGCCTGCCGAGCGCAGCGCAATCAGTCGCGCGCCCCCGCGGTGGAGCAAGGTCAGGGCATCGGCGTCAAGCCGGTCGTTTACAAACGGGCACACAACGCGAAATCCTGCCGCCAGGGTCGCCGTTGTCGATGTCAAGCGCGGTTCAAAGAACGTCAGGTCGAATCCGTAGCGTTCGTTGGCGGCGGTGAGCGCCAGGCGATCGAATGCATGAGTGTCGAAGATCGCGATCTGCATTGTCGTGAGTCTCCCTTGCCGCGACTCGACTCTTGAGACAGAGCTCGAATCGCCACGCTCCCAGCCTCAGTACAGTCCCGGCAACGTGTGCCGCACTTCAACGAGCACTTTCTCCTCGACCACCACGGGCGCGAAGAACGCCGCATGCAAGATGAGGAAGAGGACGTCCACTCATCCACCCTGTGCGGGCCTCGTGGGCTCGATGCCGTTCGCGTGCCGCGGGCGGTCACGAAGCACCGGGACGACATGTCGCTTGCAGCACTCGGGCATCTCACCGCGCAGGATCTCAAGCGCGCGCTCGGCCTTGTCCAGGAAGTCCGAGAACGCCTCAACCATAAACCGTCTGGGGTGGCGCTCCCAGGCCTGCGCAATGCGCGCGTCGATGTCGGCCGCTTCGGTTGCCGATTCAGTACGCAGCGGATTCTGCTGGTTGTAGCCATGCTGCCCCAGCGGGGTGCGCAGATGAATAACCGCGTCGTATCGGCCGAGCTGTTGCTCAAGCGTTGTGCCGAGCGAGGACCAGAGATCAGGTTCTCCCGGCCAATAGGCCACGCCGTCCACCGTGCCGCGGTCACACAGGACGATTGCTGGACCGTGACTGTCCCCCGTGGCTTCCAGCTCTCGCTGGACATGGAAAATGGCTCGCTGCGCGGCTCGCCGACACTCCAGGTCGCTCTCCCGCGGGAAGCCTCCACCGAAGACGATCCCAGCGGCCTCGGGCAAAACCTTCACATGCGAACAGAAAAACTGGCGGATCAGCTCCAGCACCGCCGTCTTGCCCGCCCCAGGACCACCAGTGAGCACCACGCGCCGTCGTTGATGAACCTCGCTGCACTCGCACTCGGTCATTCGTCCTCCTGCGTCGGAACACGTGTACACGCTCGTTGGGAGTTTCGCACGCAGTTCAGGGAAACTTCGTGGCTGGGCCTGCACGATGTCGCCGACCTGTCTCTCGCACACCCCACCGATGCGGGACGAAGGCGGGCGTCCGAGCCGCGTATATATCCCACTGGGGTCCGACCTCGGCGCGCACCTCGCCCTCCTCGCGGCGCGCCAACCTCACGTACACCGTCACCAGTATCGGGAACACGATCAGTGTCACCAGCGTCGGCCATTGCAGCAGAAACCCAAACATGATCCGGCGACGATCTCCGATCGGACCGAACCACGCTGGTTCTCGATGAGACGCCGCGCGGTCGCGAGGGCCAGGCCATCGCCGTGGCTCTGCACGGGCGGCGGGAACGGTTCAAAGAGATCCCACCTGACGGGCAACGACGTTGTCCCGTCGAATTCGAGCGTGAGCTGCCCGGTGTCGCCGAGCTGCTGGGTCGTCAGGACCACGCGCCCATCGCGCAGCGATGGCGCACACGTCAGCACGATGCTGAGCAGGGGCTCGCTGTACCTGTTCGGCATCGACCCTGACCGTGAATGTGGTGTCAGGAGCCTGGACATCCACGTCCAGATGACGGCGAGCGAGCGCCGGCCGGGCGAGCCGAGCCGTGGCTTCTGCCACGAGGCGGAGGTCGACCGCGTCCACGGTGGGCGGAGCGGGCCGGGCGAACTCCAGGAAGTCGGTCACCACACGCTGCAATCGCGAGATCTCCTGCTTGGCGATGTCGACGAACTCGGCCTTCGGATGTGGCTGCGGGAACTCGGCTCCAAGGATTTCGAGGCATCCAGAGAGACCGGCGAGGAGGGTTCTGATCTGGTGGGCAATACCGGAGGCGATGCGACCGACCATCACCAGGCGATCGGCACGTAAGTGCTCCTCGGTCTTGGCTTGGAGGGCCGCATACGCGCTCCGCAGCTCGGTCGCGGTGTCGCGAGATCGGTTCCGCTCCGCGCGGAGGCGGTCGGCGAGGACTCCGGTCACAATCGCCACGATGTTGAACATCAGTGCCTCGCCATACCGCTCAACGTCGATGACGGGCCAGGCGTGCCACCGAAGCCCGACGTGGGGTAGGTAGAGAAGGGTGGAGAGCAGCGACGCCGCGAGCGCTCCCCGGCTTCCGGCGGCGACCGCCGCGACGACGATCGGCACGTAATACAGGCGCTTGAAGACCTCGTGAAGGACGATCGAATGGAAGCTCGTCACGTAATGCAGCACGGAGATTGCGATGATGCACACTGCGATACCGGCCGCTCCTCTGGCGCGCGGGCACCGCACGAACGGCCACGGGGGAAATGTCATGGCGTGCCTTTCAGGCAGTTATCCAACCCGCGGGTGTGCGCCGGGCGCCGAGCTGGACGACTGGCTGTCGGCGGAGCGAGAGGTATTGGCCATGCAGCCGGCGCGGCCCTCCTCGCCGGCCCGGGCATCCGGCCGCGCGCGGAATCGTCCACGGTAAGATACCGGCGTCTCCAATGAATGGGCCAGATGTGCGCCCCGCGGCGGCCTTGGCGCGTCGCGACGCCATTCGCGGGTTTGGACTGCTGGCGGCCATTGCGGGAATCTCCGGCCTGCACTACATCACCGACACGTCACGCGTCGTGTGGCACGAGCTCTACAACTACCTGTGTTACCTTCCCATCATCGTTGGAGCCTACTGGTACGGCGCGTGGGGAGGGGTTGCCGCCGCGGCGCTGACGTCGGCCGCATTCATTCCGCACATCCGTGCCGCCTGGGCCAGCAATGCGGCGTACACGGCCAGCCAGTACGGGCAGGTCCTGGTCTTTCACGTCATCGGAATCACCGTGGGCCTGCTCGCCGGGGCGCAGCGAAGGCTGACGATCCGCTACCGGGATTCCGCCACCTCTCTCGAACGGGTCAATCGCGAGCTGCACGATTCCCAGGAACATCTTCGCCGCGCCGATCGCTTATCGGCGCTCGGCGAGATTGCCGCCGGTCTGGCCCATGAGATCCAGAACCCGCTCGCCGGCGTCAAAGGCGCGCTCGAGATCGTCGCATCTCGCGTGACCGCCGGCAGCCCCGAAGCCGAGTTCGCGGACATTGGCGGCAAGGAACTGGCGCGACTGGAGGCACTGGTGCGTGAGTTCCTGACCTACGCCAGGCCGCATGAGCCGGCGTTGCGTCCGACGGATGCTCACGACGTCGTCGAGCGCGTCGCGGCCCTGCTTCGCGCGGAAGCCGAGCGGAAAGGGATCGCGCTTGTCTTTGAACGTGCCGCCACGCTGCCTGCGCTATCGCTGGATCCGGAGCAGATCACCCAGGTGATCTTCAATGTCGTGCTCAATGCCGTTCAGGCGACTGGGTCAGGTGGGCACGTCCGCATTCGGGAATCGCTGGATCCAGGCTGGGGCGTGGTGGACGTCATCGACGAAGGGCCGGGGATCGCGCCGGAGCACCTATCGCGCATCTTCGATCCGTTTTTCACCACGAAGCCGCGCGGCACGGGCCTGGGCCTTGCGATTTCCCAACGGATCGTCACCGCGCATCGTGGGACGATCGAAGCGCTTCCGGGGTCGCCGTCGGGAAGCGTGTTCCGTATTCGGTTGCCCCTTTCATAAGGCAGGCAGAGGTCATGACTCGCGGCGAACGGAAAGACAATCGCGACCTGAAGACGGTCCTCCTGATTGACGACGATGACAGCCTGCGCCGGGTGGTCGAATACAACCTGGGCGAAGAAGGGTACCGCGTTTTGACCGCAACCGATGGAGCGAGCGGCCTGCGGACGTTTCACGCGGAATCGGTCGACCTCGTGCTGACCGATGTCCGGATGCCCGAAATGGATGGGCTCGAGCTGCTCGCACGCGTCAAGGCGATGCAGCCCGATCTCCCCGTCATCATGCTCACCGCCCACGGCACGGTCGACTCCGCGGTCGAGGCGATGAAGCTGGGGGCCTTCGACTACCTGACCAAGCCATTCAACCGCGAGCAGTTGAAGGCCGCGATCCGGAGGGCGCTGGAGGTTGCCGCGCTCACCAGCGAGAATCGATATCTGCGCGAGGTCGTGGCCGACCGCTTTTCGTTCGCGAACATGATTGCGGGCGCGCGAGCGATGAGAGCCGTCACCGACACCGCAGCGCGCGTCGCGCACAGCGATACGACGGTATTGCTGGAGGGGGAGAGCGGCACGGGTAAGGAACTCCTGGCCAAAGCCATTCATTTTCACAGCGCCCGCACGCGAGGGCCCTTCGTCACGATCAACTGCGGGGCCATTCCCGAGCAGCTCCTTGAGTCCGAATTGTTCGGGCATCGGCGCGGATCCTTCACGGGCGCCGTCGCCGACAAACGTGGGAAGTTCGAGGCAGCCGATCGCGGAACCATCTTCCTCGATGAGATTGGAGAGTTACCCTCGCTCCTCCAGGTCAAGATTCTGCGCGTCCTGCAGGAGCGCGAGATCGACAAGGTCGGCGAAACGCGCCCTATCAAGGTGGACGTCCGCGTCATTGCCGCCACGAACCGGAATCTGGAGAAGATGATCGCGGACGGCGCCTTCCGGGACGACCTGTACTACCGCCTGGCCGTCGTGTCGATCCGGATGCCACCACTGCGTGAGCGGTCGGACGATATTCCGCTGCTGGTCGATCACTTCTTGGGCAAACACGCCGAGCGGCTAGGGCGCCCGCGGCCCGGCGTGGAGAAGGCCGTCTACTCCGCTTTCAATCTCTACGGCTGGCCCGGAAACATCCGAGAGCTCGAGAACGTGATCGAGCGCGCGCTGGTGCTCGACAAGGACGGTGCGCTTGGTTTGGACGACCTCCCGGAGCGCCTAGGGACCCGGGAGCACCGGGTCGCGAACTTGCGCATGGAGCTGCCAGACGAGGGCGTCTCACTGGAGGACGTGGAGCGGGAGCTTCTGCTCGCGGCGCTGGAGAAGCACAACTGGAATCAGACGCGCGCCGCCGCATTCCTCCACATCACGCGGAGTACGCTCCTGTATCGTATGCAGAAGTTCGGTCTGGAGCGGGACAAGACGCCGGTCGAGCCGACCGCGCAAGAGTGATCGCGTCTCACTTCACGGCGTACTTGTCAGGATTTCCGTCAAACACGGTCTTGCAGGCCGGGCTGCAGAAGTAATACGTCTTCCCTTCGTACTCGCTTCTCGCCGGCGCGGACGCCTCGCCAATCTGCATCCCGCAAACGGGATCTTTACTCATGCTTCCCTCCTGGGACAATTCAGTGGATGTGGAAGTCCATCCCGACGGCCACCAGCACGTCCACCGGGACGTCGTCGCGGCGGCCCGCCGGTCCGAAAGAGGAACGTGCTCTCGACGAGAAGCTCCAGAACCTGCCAGCAGGTCTCTTCGTCCAGCCCCCAGAGCCGCTGGGCTTGCGGGCGCGTGAGCCGAAGGCCCGGCATCTCCAAGTATTCGTTGCGAATGCGACAGAGGAGGTGATCGATGAGCGTGGCAGGCAGGTCGGCGTTCATGGCATCCCTCACGTTCTCACGGGACCAATAAGGGCGGCTTCTTGTCTGACCGACTCGACGAAGTGGCGACAAGAACACATGAAACAAGATTTCACGAAAGTGTCTGTTTTCGAGCGGCGTCACACGTGCCGCGTGCGGCAGCATGGGGGGTCATCGATCGCCGCCCATGGGCGAACGTGGCGCGTAATAGCCAGACCGGGTCCGGACGCGCACGTCCTTGCCCGGCACGCGCACCGAGATCGAATGCCAGCGGCCGTCGCGGACGAGCGGCGAGGGGACGTAGCCGAGCCGATAGAGGTGTCGCAGGTCGGTTCCGATCTCCTGGAACGTAGGAACAAGACTGCCGAGGTTCTGAACGGCGACCGTCTGTCCACCGGAGTCGAAAGCAAATTGCGAGATCTCGCGAAGCGGACCGAGTGAGCGCCCACGCTCGTCGGTGCGCAGCGAGAGCCCATACACGAGCACGCCACTCCGGCGCACGTCCTCGAGCACATCCTCAAAGGCCACCAGACTGCTCGTATCCTCGCCGTCGGACAGGATGACGATCGCGTTGCGGTATTCCGTCGGGCGGTCGCGCTGCGCGCGCTCGAGATCGCGCAGCGCCACAAGCGTTGCCTCGAACAGTCCCGTCGTGCCGGTCGCGCGGAGCCCGGCGATCGCCTGTTCGGCGGCGTTCTCTGGGGACGCCAGAGGGAACAACCGGCTGGCCCGTGCGCTGAAGGCGATCACTTCCACTAGGTCGGCCGGCCGTAGCGTACCAATGAAGGCCACGGCCGCGAGCTTGGCCCGATCGAGCTTCTCTCCATACATGCTCTGGCTCTGGTCGATGAGCAGGGCGACAGCGAGAGGGACACGCTCGTCAGGGGAAAAGAACGTGACCCTCTGCGGGGTATTGTTTTCGACAATCAAGAAATCATCAGCGCTCAGACCTTCGATAAGCCGGCCGTCTCCGCCCTTGACGCAGACGTCAAGCGCGACGAGATCGACGCCACTCCTGAACCGGGGCGATGCCGGGACCGACTGTCCGACCGCGGCGCCAGACGTGCCATCGGATCCAGGGTAGGCCAGAAGGTCCGGTGACCGCGCCACGATCGGCATGGCGGAGAATCCGGCAGCCAGCACCGCGGCCAGTCGCGCGAATCTGGGGGCGGATCGGGTCATGGCAGTTCCTTGTCTGTGGGCATGCGACCTGCCCTTCCGTTGCTTCGTGCAAGGTACATTCCCGCGCGCCGGAGTCGTCGGGGTGTGATGCGCCGGGTCCGTGATCACAAGGACACAATCTTCGCACATGGCGCTGCACCAAAGCAGACAGACAAATCGGACGCTTGGCGGCCCTGGGGCGACGGACGGGTGGCGGTAAGATGGTTGCGCCCGATAGTACGCGGGGCGGCCTTCGTCATTGCTCGCATCCGAGGGGAGCAGTCATGTTCGAACGCAGGAGACAGCACGCAAGACGAGGCGCGAGACTCCCAAGAGGAATGCACCTTCTGCACGACCCGACCTTCAACAAGGGAACCGCTTTCACCGAAGAAGAACGAAAGAAGCTGAAGCTGAGGGGGCTCTTGCCTCCGAGAGTGCTCACGCAAGACCAGCAAATGCAGAAGGTTTTGGAGAACTTCCGCCGCAACACATCGGACATTGAAAAGTACCTCTACCTGATCTCCCTTCAAGACCGCAACGAGCGCCTCTTCTATCGCGTGGTGATGGACCACCTTGACGAGATGATGGCGATCATTTACACGCCCACGGTCGGACTGGCCTGCCAGTTGTACGGGCACATCTGGCGCCGCCCGAGAGGGTTGTTCATCACGGCTCACGATCGGGGAAGGGTGACCAGTGTGATGAGAAACTGGCCGCACGGCCCGGTTCGAGCCATCGTGGTGACCGATGGAGAAAGAATTCTTGGGCTGGGGGATCTGGGCGCAAACGGGATGGCCATCCCGATAGGAAAACTATCGCTCTATACCGCCTGCGCCGGCGTACATCCTGCGTCGTGTCTGCCCATCACGCTCGACGTTGGCACGGAGAACGAACAACTGTTGGCCGACGCGTTCTACGGCGGTTTGGCGCAACGTCGGCTGTCAATAGACGAATACGACACGCTCGTTGACGAGTTCATGCACACGGTTGCGAAGCTGTTTCCGCGCGCCCTCGTCCAGTTTGAGGACTTCGCCAACAGAAACGCCTTCCGGCTTCTGAGGAAGTACCGAGACCACGCGTGCTGTTTCAATGACGACATCCAGGGAACGGCCAGCGTCTGCCTTGCCGGTCTCTACTCCGCTGTCCGGTTGCTCCCGTCCACGCGCCTCACGGACCAGAAGATCCTCTTCCTGGGCGCAGGGGAGGCCGGCATCGGAATCGCCGATCTGGCGGTCGCCGCCATGACAGCCGAGGGCCTCTCGGACGAAGACGCTCGACGGACGTGCTGGTTCGTCGACTCGAAGGGTCTGGTCGTGAAGGGCCGCAACGATCTGGCCGAACACAAACGGCCGTATGCGCACGACCAGGCGTGGCTACCTGATTTAGCGTCGGCTGTGGCCGTTCTCAAGCCCACGGCCCTGATCGGCGTCTGTGGCCAACCGCACACTTTCACACGTCCTGCAATCGAAGCGATGGCCGCGATCAACGCTCGACCGCTCGTCTTCGCGTTGTCCAACCCAACCGCGAAGTCCGAATGCACGGCGGAGCAGGCGTATGAGTGGAGCGGCGGGCGGGCCCTGTTCGCGAGCGGAAGTCCTTTTCCGCCGATCGACTATCAAGGCAAGACGCTCGTCCCTGGACAGGCGAACAACGTGTACGTCTTCCCCGGCGTCGCACTGGGGGTGATCTCCTGCGGCGCGCGTCGCGTCACCGACGAGATGTTCCTTGCCGCCGCTCGGGCCCTCGCGGCGGAAGTCAGCGAAGCAGACTTGGCGCGTGGCAGCCTCTTCCCTCCGCTGCGACGGATTCGGGAGATCTCAGCCTCGATCGCCACCGTCGTCGCTCGACTCGCATACGAGCGCGGCTTGGCGACCGAGCCCCAGCCGGACGAGGTGCGCACCTTCGTCGAAGCCCAGATGTACGACCCCGCCTACGAGACCTACGCATAGCTCTCGTCGCCGTGGGTGGCCCACAGGTGGTCAGGAAGGCGCTGAAGGCGCACACCGCGTGTCGCAAGACACACAGAGGGTCAAGCGTTGTTCGTGGCGCCTGGCGAAAGTGCCTCCGCGGAGTGCGGAGCGGCGCCCGCCGCGGCGTGCGCACGGGCATTCAGATGGGAATCTTCCGCTCGATGAGTTCTTCGTCGTGCACTTCAATGAACGCGTCTGGATGGGTGTTCCAGGAGGCGCCCCGTTCACGCGCGGCCCCGTAGTGCTGACGGAGGCCCTTTCCCACATTGGGGCGTACGGCAAGACCGCGCTGTACGACGCGGTGGAGCGAGGATTCCTGCATTTGAGCGACGCCGGCAATCCTCATCGCGCGCTCGTCGTCGTGAGCGACGGCGGCGACAATGCGAGCGCCATGCCCTTCGAACGACTTCTGCAGCACGCCCAGCAGGCGGACACCATCATCTACACGATCGGACTGTTCGACCAGTCCAGTCGGGATCGTAATCCGCGCATCCTGAAGGAGCTGGCCGCGGCGACTGGCGGCGAAGCGTTCTTGCCCGGCAGCATTCGCGGGGCAACCGCGGTTCTCGAGCGAATCGCCCGCGACATCCGAAGCACCTACCTGGTCGGCTACGAGCCGAC
Source organism: Acidobacteriota bacterium (assembly GCA_016190945.1). Taxonomy (GTDB): domain Bacteria; phylum Acidobacteriota; class Vicinamibacteria; order Vicinamibacterales; family UBA2999; genus JACPPO01. The sequence continues at coordinate 19,812 of JACPPO010000138.1, forward strand.
CAACACGGTCCGGGACGGCAACTATCGAAACGTTCGGGTGGTGGTCGACGCGGCCGGCCGCGGGACGCTGAAGGTTCGTGCACGCCCTGGGTATTTCGCGCCGGCCTCCACTGAACCCTGACGCGAAGCCGGCGCCACGGAGCGCGTGTCAGTCGCCGCCGTCGTTGTGGTCCGGCGGCATCGCGGCCCGCAGCAGAGTCTCCGGCGCGAGGATCTCCGGAGGTCGAGTCTGCGTGAAGCCGATGGACGCGCCCTCGGCGCCCCGGGTGCGGATACAGACGCGCTGCACGATCTCGTACGGCACGAGCTCAAGCGCCATGCCGTCGCGCGGGCCCGCGGCGTCACGGACGGCGAGCATCACCCAGCGCGGCGACACGCCGACGATGTGACAGACATCGAGCGTCTCTCCGTCGGCAAGGCGAACCTGGACCAGCGGCAGATTCTCCTTCGGGTCCGGGCAACGGTCGCGCACGAACCGCCCCAGATGACCTAGAAAGAAGCTCGGGCCAAACGCGCAGGCGAGATCGGCCTTGGTAAACACGGTCACCGCTTCCGGTCCTTCTGCCTCGTCGCCCCTGAGCGCCTGAATCTCCGACATCGTATCCCTCTCCTCACGCCTGCGTACCGAAACGCGCATGCCGGCCCCAGCGTGAAAAGGATCGTGAAACACTTCGCGCGCCCCTTGCGAAAGATTCGGCCCGTGTCTGCGTTCGGACACCCTCCTCCCTGCGGTGTCTGAAAACGATCGCCTGGGGCCGGCGTCCCCCAAGGTTTTGCGGCAAGAAGCGCGAGAAACCCCCGCCAATCAGCGGGGCGGGGTGGCGTGGCCGCGCGGTATGCCTCTTGCCCCGCCTTGGGCCATGACTCTTTCCACGATGCCGTTCGAGGCTCACCCGGCGGTGACGGTGCGGCGGTCTGACGACGATGGCGTCACCGTTGTCAGCGTGCCCGCGCCGGGTGTGGATCTCGAGGCGGTGGAGCATGCGCTCATCCTCTTCGCCCTTCAGACGACCGGGGGCAACCGCACACACGCGGCCAGGCTCCTCCGGTTGACGCGTAGCGCGTTGCTCTATCGGATGCACAAGTACGGGTTGAACGGGCAAGCAGGTTCGTCATGAGCCAGTTGTCGATGGCGCTTGCCGCATTCCTTCTGACCGCCGTTCCTGCGCTCGCGCAGGTGACTGTCGCGGCGGATGGCGCGTTGCCCCGCGAGGCGCGTGCAGGGGTCCAGGGTGCGGTTAGTGCCGGGAATCAGACGTCAACGCTAGC
>JACPPO010000013.1 GCA_016190945.1 Acidobacteriota bacterium
GCCGGCCGCGTCGTCGAAGTGCTCGGACGCATCGACGAGCCGGGCGTCGACACGCAGATCATCATCCGCAAGCACAACATCCTCGACGCGCATGCCGCGGAGTCGGTGGAGGAGGCGCGGCGCCTCGGCGCCGGCGTCCAGGAACGGGATCTTCACGGCCGGATCGATTTTCGTCCGGTTACGACCGTGACCATCGACGGCGAACACGCGCGGGACTTTGACGATGCGATCACGATTGAGCGGCTGGCGAGCGGGCATTACTGGCTCGGGGTACACATCGCGGACGTGTCCCATTACGTGAAGGAAGGGAGCGCGCTGGACGAGGAGGCCTACGAGCGCGGCACGTCGGTGTACTTTCCGGAACGCGCCGTCCACATGTTCCCATCCGAACTGGCGACCGGCTTGTGCAGCCTAAACCCACATGTCGACCGCCTCGTACAGTCGTGCCTGATGGAAGTTGACCGCCGCGGGAATGTCCTGCGCCACGAGGTGCACGACGGCGTCATCAACAGCGACGCGCGCATGACGTACACGGAGGTCAACGCGATTCTGACGGATCGTGACGCGGAGGCCATGGATCGGCATGCCGCGCTGGTCCCGATGTTCGAGCTCATGCAGGAACTATTCGAGGTACTGAATGCCCGCCGCCGGCGCCGGGGGGCGATCGACTTTGACCTGCCGGAGACTGAGGTCGTCCTGTCCGAGTTCGGCGAGATCGAGGCGATCATTCCATCCGAGCGCAACATCGCACATCGTCTCATTGAAGAGTTCATGCTGCTGGCCAACGAGACGGTCGCCTCGCATCTGGTGGCCCACGACGCGCCAGCGCTCCATCGGGTGCACGAAGCGCCCGACCTCAAGAAGGTCGAGGATTTCGAGGCCTTTATCACCACGCTCGGGTACAGCCTGGCGGCGCAGGGGCACGCGCTGCGGCCGAGGCACTTTCAGAAGCTGATCGATCGGGTGCGCGGCACGCCGGAAGAGCGGCCGATCGCGGCGCTGATGCTGCGGACCATGCGGAAGGCGCGCTACGACGCCGCACCGCTCGGCCACTTCGGGCTCGCCGCCGAGCACTACACCCACTTCACCTCCCCGATTCGGCGTTACCCGGACCTGGTCGTGCACCGGATGCTCCGTGCGTCGCGCCACGCCGACATCTCCGAGGCTCGTCGCGATGAGCTGGAAGAGGAGCTGCCGGAGGTCGCGCGTCACACCTCGGAGATGGAACGGCGCGCGGACGAGGCCGAACGCGAGCTGCTGCAGTGGAAGAAAGTCAGGTTCATGGCCGACAAGATCGGCGACGAGTACCACGGGTACATCACCGGCGTCGCGCCCTTCGGCCTCTTCGTCGAGCTCATCGAGCACTATGTCGAAGGGCTGGTGCACGTCTCCAGCATGGCAGACGACTATTACCGGTTCGTGGAGCAACAGCACACACTGCGCGGCGAGAACACGAAGCGAGTCTATCGGCTGGGAGACAAGGTGCTGGTGCAGGTTATCCGCGTCGACATGGACCGCCGCCAGGTGGATCTCGGTCTGGTGGAGATTCTCGAAGCGGTGCGCCGTGAGACGCAGCCGCGTGGCACGATCAGGAGCAAGGTGAAGCCGAAAAGCAATCGCCGCCGGACGCCGCGGCCGGGGCGCCAGGCACGCGCCGGCAGGAAGAAGGGAAATACGCGCGGGCGCGGATGAGGCCGCCCCTAGGACTTCTCAGGCCCCTCTTTGGTCGCGTCCTTGAAGTTCTTGATGCCTTTCCCGATCCCGCGGCCAATCTCCGGCAGGCGGCTCGCCCCGAAGATCAGGATGATGATCGCGAGGATGATGAGAAGCTCCGGGATGCCGATGCCCATATGTCACCTTGATGGTTGAAGGTTACAGGTTACAGGGACAGGTTACAGGTTATTAGTGCAACGCCCTGATTGTACCATGCGGACCCGTGCGGAACGGGTTTTGAAGAACCTGGACCAGAGGACGCTATGACGAAACTATTTGCCCCGGTCGTGCTGGCGGTTGTGACGGTCGCAGGGCCGACAGGGCAGCGCGGGGCCCCCATCGCGCACGCCTGCGCGAGGGGGTGCGAGCAGGAAGGCCCGCTGGCACGGTTCTCATCCCAGGTACAGCTCGTCGAGGTCTACGCCACCGTCACCGATGCCAAGGGTAAGCCGGTGACCGGGCTGCGGCGCGAGGACTTCGAGGTCTACGAAAACAATCAGCTCCAGGACGTCTCGACCTTCGCGGCTGGTGAGTTCCCGCTCACCGTGGCGCTCGGCGTCGACCGGAGCTGGAGCATGGCGGGCGATCGCCTCCGCCTGGCGAAGCAGGCGTCGCAGGCGTTTCTCCGGGCGCTCAAACCGGGCGATCGGTCGATGGTAGTTGCCATCAGCAGCGACGCCGACGTGATCGCGCCCCTCACCATGGATCGTGTCAACCAGGGACGCGCGATTGACGCCCTCGACCCGTGGAGCACCACGGCGCTGTACGACGCGGTTATCGCGACGCTCGATCGGCTGGAGCCGGAAGCGGGCCGACAGGCTCTTATCGTGTTTTCGGACGGGACCGATCGCTACAGCCGCGCGACCGCGGCCCAGGTCGTGGAACGCGCCCGCCGCAGTAACGCGCTGATCTATCTCATCGCGTTCGGGAGGGCGCGGCCGCCGCTGCTCGCCGAGCTTGCCGTGATCACGGGTGGGCGGTCGTTCCTGCTCCGCGACGTGCGTGACCTCGAGAAGACGCTCGCCGACGTGGCGCGGGAGCTTCGCTATCAATACCTGCTCGGCTACGCGCCGTCCGATCCCATCGAGCCGGAGAACCCCGAGTGGCGAACGATCCGGGTGGCTCTCAAGAACCCCGGCCTTCGCGTGCGCGCGCGCGACGGGTATATGGCGAACTAACCACAAACGCGTAGGTCAGCAGTCTAAGGTGCAAGGTCAAGTCACGTCCCGGGCGGCATGTGCCTCTTGGGACTCTTGACCTTTGACCTACGAGAGACGACATAAAGTAAACCCGTGTCTCATTCCTTGGTCCTGGCGCTGTTCGGCGACGCGGATGCGGCCGCGGCCGCGGCCCGGAACCTCCGCGCGCTTGGCGTGCCGCGCGAACGCGTCTCGATCGTCGCCCGGTCGCATGACGAGGAGGGCGAGGTCGCCCGTGCGGCGGGAGCGTCCCCCGGGTCGGAAATTGAAGACTCCGCACCTGCGTCGCGTCTTGGGGCGCTCGGGGCGCATCTGCTGGCTGCCATCGCGCTCGTGATGCCCGGCCTCGGGCCCATCGTCGCGGACGGCCCATTGGCAGCGGGCCTCGGGGAAGCGGCCGGCCACCTGGCGGGTGGCATCACGGGGACCCTTGAACATGCTGGCCTGCCGCGAACGGAGGCGCGGCGATGGGAAGCCCGGATTCGCGGCGGCGCGTTCCTCGTGGGCGCGCACGTGCAGGAACACCAGATCGCCGACGCTCGCGACGCGTTGGCGCGTGCCGGTGGCAACGACGTGCTCGTCGGCTCGTGGCCTGAGTAGCAGCGTGCGCGCTGCTGAGGTATCCGTTTTGCAGTTGCGACCGTTCGCCGTGCTCGGGGAGAATGAATTTGGGGGGTTTGGCGAAGGCCGGACCGGCTCGTAACTTACTGCCAACGTAATGTCGACGGATCAGAAGCGCGCACCGCTTGAGCAGCCGTCCAGGTCCGGGCACCTGACGCTGCGGACCGACGATGGCCGCCCCGGTGAAGTGCGCGTTGTGTTCGAAGGGCTGCCGCAACAGCGGCTTGGGAAGGTCTTCTCGGGGGCCGCCCTGTGGCATGGCGCCATTGTGGCGCTCTGGTTCCTGTTCGTCTGGCTCGTTCCCGACCCCGTCCGTGAAGCGGTACTCCCGGATTTTCTGCCTCGCGGGCTTGTTTTTCTCGCGGAGCCCGGTCCCGGCGGTGGCGGTGGCGGCGGCAACAGGCTGCCTGAGCCACCGAAACGGGCCGAGCTGGCGGGCCGGGAGAAGATCAGCGTGCCGGCCCTGGAGCCGGAACCTACACCCGAGCCGACACCCGAGGAGCCGCCGCTCGATCAGTTGAACATCCCAGCGCAGATGCTTGCCGCGGCGACGGAGACCTCGCCGGGGGTGATTGAGTCGGACCAAGCGTCGAGGTCGACGGGGCCGGGCGGCGGCTCCGGCGCTGGCGCGGGAGAAGGATCCGGCCTTGGGCAGGGCACCGGTGGCGGCATTGGCGGCGGCATCTATCGGCCGGGCAGCGGGGTCATCAACCCGCGCATCCTTCGCGAAGTGAAACCGCAGTACACCGCCGATGCCATGCGCGCCAAGGTGCAGGGCACGGTGCTCCTCGAAGCCGTCGTGCTTGCCGACGGCACTGTCGGCCGCATCGACGTCGTGAAGTCCCTCGACCCGACCTTTGGTCTCGATCAGGAGGCGGTCAGGGCCGCCAAGCAGTGGCGCTTCCTACCGGGCACGCGCTTCGGCGAACCCGTCGCCGTACTTGTCACGATCGAGCTCACCTTCACCCTCCGGTAGCTCTCCACGCCCCAGCCGTCGCGGGGATCCCGGTCGGACTGGCTGCTCAGACCGTCGTCGTCTGCGCCACTCCGCGAGCCGAATCGCGTGGGGGATGAGCGGCGTGGGTGTTGAAACCGGCCGCTGTTTGTGTCAGCCTCCACGGCATGGCTCACGATCCCCTCCGCGAGCTGCCCGCCGTGAGCCGACTGCTCGCACATCCAAGAACGGAGCGTCTGCTCGTGCGGTTCAATCGGGAGTACGTCGTGCAGGGATGCCGCGACATTCTCGACGAGCTGCGAAGCGCGCTGAGCGAAGGACACGCGATCGATCCGAGCGCGCTCGAGGCCGAGTCAATCCTTGCCGCGCTCGAATCGCGGATCGGCGAGGCGCATGGTGTCGCGCTCCAGCGGGTTGTGAATGCAACGGGCACGGTCCTGCACACCAACCTCGGACGGGCGCTGCTCCCCGAGGCGGCCGTGGAGGCCGTGCTCCGTGCCGCCACGCAGCCGGTCGACCTCGAATACGACCTGAGCCGCGGTGAGCGCGGAAAGCGCGAACAGGCGATCGAAGAGCTCCTCGTCGAGATCACCGGAGCCGAGGCTGCGACGGTGGTCAACAACAACGCCGCCGCGGTGCTGCTTGCGCTGAACACGCTCGCCGACGGCAAAGAGGTGATCGTCTCGCGCGGCGAATTGATTGAAATTGGCGGCGCCTTCAGGATTCCCGAGATCATGACCAGAAGCGGCGCCATCCTCAAAGAGGTGGGGACCACCAATCGCACGCACCCCGCCGATTACGAAAGCGCGATCAGCGAGCGAACGGGACTGCTGCTGAAGGTGCATACGAGCAACTACAGGATCGTGGGCTTCGTTGCCGAGGCTGGCCTCCCCGATCTCGTCGCGATCGGCAGGAAGCACCAGATTCCCGTCATGGAGGACCTCGGGAGCGGCGCGCTCATCGACCTGACCCAGTATGGCGTGCCGAAGGAACCGGTTGTGGCGGAGCGAATCGCCTTCGGCGCCGACATCGTGACGTTCAGTGGCGACAAAGTGTTGGGCGGCCCGCAGGCGGGTTTGGTGGTCGGCACGGCGGCGCTGGTGAATCAGATCAGCAGAAATCCTCTCCACCGGGCGGTGCGGTGCGGCAAACTGACCATCGCGGCTCTCGAAGCAACGCTCCGGCTCTATCGAGAATCGGCGAACATCACCAACGATATCCCGGCCCTCAAGGCGTTCACCCGGCCGCTGGCCGACATCGAGGCGACAGCTCGGCGGGCTCTTCCAGCACTCAAGAAGGTGCTGGGACCGGACTTCTGCCTGTCGGTGCAAGACGCCACGTCTCAGATGGGGAGCGGCGCCCTTCCCACCGATGAGATTCCGACGAAGGTCATCGTCGTCGAGCACGACCGCCTGGGGCCAAATCGTATCGCGGAAAGATTTCGCCAGGCGCGGCCTCCGATCATCGGCCGCATACACAATGAGCGGTTCCTCCTCGACGCGCGGACGATCTTCGATCCGGACGATCTGGTGCCGAACTGGGGTGACGGCGCCAGGGACCTGCCTGAACGTCTTCCCCTGCGTCGACACTAGCTGCAGCCGCCATGCCCTTCATTGTCGGGACAGCCGGCCACATCGATCACGGCAAGACCAGTCTCATCAAGGCGCTCACCGGTCAAGACACCGATCGGCTCAAGGAGGAGAAGGAGAGGGGCATCTCCATCGACTTGGGCTTCGCGCACCTCGATCTTGATGACGGGACCAGCGCCGGCGTCATCGATGTGCCCGGGCACGAGCGTTTCATCCGCAACATGCTCGCGGGCGCGCACGGCATAGATCTCGTGCTCTTCACCGTCGCGGCTGACGACGGCGTGATGCCGCAGACGGTGGAGCACCTCGATATCCTCCATCTGCTCGGCGTGTCGCACGCAATATTTGTGATCACGAAAATCGATCTCGTCTCGGCCGCGCGTGTGGCGGAGGTCGAGGAAGAGATCCGGATTCTCGTCGCCGGGACGTCCCTGGAGCACTCGGCCGTGATGCCGTTCTCATTCACGAGCGGCGAGGGGCTGGAGCAGCTCCGATCGCGCATCGCGCAGGTCCTGCAAAGCATCAAGAAAGCGCCGCCGCGGGGATACTTCCGGCTGCCGGTGGACCGCGTCTTCGTGCTGCAGGGGCACGGCGTGGTGGTGACCGGCACCGCGCTGCAGGGCGAGGTCAAGACGGGCGATCGCATCCGCTGCCTTCCCGGGGACCAGCTCTTCCGCGTGCGGAGTCTGCAGGTCCACGGCCAACCGGTATCGTCCGCGACGTGGGGCCAGCGACTTGCGTTGAACTTGACCGGTCAGGAAAAACCGTCGATTGAACGAGGGGACGTCCTCTGTCACGAGCAGCTGACCCTGACCTCGGATCGGTTTGACGCGTCGCTCGATGTCCGACTGTCGGCCGACGGCGGCGTCAAGAACCACCAACGCGTCAGAATCCATCTGGGAACCGCAGAACGATTGGGGAAGGTCATCGTGCTCGGGTCGCAGGACCTCGTCGCACCCGGCCGGACCGCCTTCTGCCAGATCGTGATCTCGGAACCGCTGGTGGCGCTTCGCGGCGACCATTTCATCATCCGCGACGAGACGGCGCAGCGGACCCTTGGCGGCGGTATCGTGCTCCACCCCTGGCCGCCCGCGCACAAGCGGCGTGAACCGGGGCTTGAGGTCAAGCTGAAGACCCTTCAGGCCGGACCTCCCGCCGCTGTGGCCGAGTTGTTTCTCGACGAGCGCGACGAATTCGCCGTGCCGATCGCGCCGCTCCACCAGTTTCTGAATCTCCGATCGGAGCAAGCCCTTGCGGAGCTGCGCGACGTGCCGGCCATCAAGGTGGTCACCCTCGAGGGAGAGGATGTCTTCACCACCGAACGCAAGTGGAACGGGCTGAAACAGGCGCTGCTGGCGGCCCTGCGGGCGTTCCACAGCACACATCCGCTGGTGGCGGGAAGAGACATGGAGGAACTGCGCGACAAGCTGCCGGCTCGCGTCGCGCCCAAAGTATTTCGCGCGTTCGTCGAGCGGCTGGAGACCGAGAACGCGATTGCGCGCGAAGGCAGCCTTCTGCGTCTGCCCGAACACACGATCACCCTGCGAAGCGATGAACAACACGGTATCGATCGGATCAAGGCCCTGCTGGGTGCCAGTCCGCTGATGCCGCCCGATCTCCAGCAGATCGAGCGAACGACTGGGATCGACCGAGCGAAGCTTATTCAGGTGATGCGGATCCTCGAACGCGATCGGTCGGTCGTCCGCGTCGGCGTCGACCTGTTCTTTCTGAGTGGCAGCCTTGAAGGGGTGACGCGTACGCTTCGTGAAGAATTTTCGGAAAGAGACGAGATTACGCCGGCGATGTTCCGGGACCGCTTCAATACGACTCGGAAGTACGCTATTCCCCTGCTCGAGTACCTGGATCGTGAGGGCATCACGGTCAGGGTGGGTGACACGAGACGCCTTAGAGCAGCACAATCAACCGCACGACAGTCCTCGTAGACTCGTCATGGCGAAGGTGACCGGCCGCAGAAAAATCAAGCTGATGGGGCTCACCCAGCAGGTCGCGGCGGCGGGTTGAGCGAGCAAGCTCGGCCCGGCCGACCTGCTGCAGGTGCTGCACAGCCTCCCGTCGTTTGCACACCCTGACTTGATTGTCGGCACGGAGACGTCCGACGACGCGGGGGTGTTCCGCCTTCGGGCCGACCTTGCCATTGTCAATACCGTCGACTTCTTTACCCCAATCGTCGACGACCCTTACACGTTCGGCCAGATCGCAGCGGCCAATGCACTGAGCGACATCTATGCGATGGGCGCTGAGCCGAGAACGGCGCTGAATATCGTGGGATTCCCGAAGGGTAAGCTGAGTCTCGACGTACTCGCTGAGATTATCCGCGGCGGATCCGAAAGGGTTCGAGCGGCGGGAGCGGTCGTCATCGGCGGGCACACGATCATCGATGAAGAGCTCAAGTACGGGATGGCGGTGACGGGAATCGTCCACCCCGATCGGGTCATACGCAACGTTGGCGTTCAGGGGGGAGATGCGCTCGTACTGACCAAGCCGCTCGGCACCGGCATCATCGCGACAGCGCTCAAGCGGCGGAAGGCCTCGAGGGCGAGCGTTCGTGCGGCCGTCGCGTCGATGACCTCGCTCAACGACACGGCTTCCGCTCTGATGCGGCGCCTCCCTGTTCACGCCTGTTCAGACGTGACCGGATTTGGTTTGCTGGGTCACGCCTTTGAAATGGCGAGCGGCAGCGGCGTGACGATCGTGTTCGATACGCGACAATTGCCTCTCTTGCCTGGCGCCCGCCGCCTGGCGGAACAGGGGTATCTCACCGGCGGGTGCAAGAGGAACAGAGAATATCTGAAGCACCAGATCGCCATCGATCGATCGGTCCGCAATGGTCTCACCGAGATCGCGCTCGATCCGCAGACATCCGGGGGACTCCTGATCGCGCTGCCGGAGAGCCACGCCAAGGCGCTTGTTGACGAGCTTCGCTCGAGCGGCGTTGACGCGGCGGCGGCTGTCGGGTACGCGACGGCCCTTCAGGATGTCTGCGTCAGACTCGTCTGACGCGCGCTAAGCCGGGGCTTTGTTGTAGCGCCTGCCCAGAACTAGGCCCAAGCGGGGTCAGCACCCCGAGATCCCACCGGTTCAGCTAGCCCATCAAGCCGATATTTTTCAATGGTTTACAGGCAGAACATGGCTTCGACGATACTGTCGTTATACTGCTTAGTGAATCATATAATATGACTGTCTTGACATCAGATAAATCTGTACGGTAGATCATTTTCTCAGAGCGACGGTTTCAATCAGGAGGGCAGTAAAGATGTTTGGCCTAATGCGTTCGAACCCGGTTGAGGAAATGCTGGATTTGCACCGCAACGTTGATCGCTTCTTCAACCATCTCTGGCAGGAGCTTCCGACACGGACTACCTCAGACGTACACAACGGCTTCCACGTCCGGAGTGCCGATGGCGCCTGGAAGGTGAGCGTTCCAATGCCCGGCATCGATCCGAGGTACGTGACGCTCGATATCTCCGGCAGCACCCTGAGCATCCGCGCGGAGCAACCAGAAGAGATGGACACGCCCTATGCTCGGTTCGAGCAAACGATCACGATGCCGAACGTAGTCGATCTGGACAAGATCAAGGCGTCGTACCGACACGGCGTGCTCGAACTGACTCTGCCGTGGAAGGAGAGCGTGAAGCCGCGTCGAATTCAAATCGACACAAAGGACTCCGAGCCCACGCAGCTGCACGCAGTCGCATTCTAACTCGCATGGTCGTACGGAGCGCATCACATCAACTGATTGGACACTGAAAGGAGGAACATGATGTTCAAATCGAATTATTTGATTCAGCGGGAGCAGTCGCGACGCTTGCACAAGGCGAGCAGCTGCGCGGTCGGCGTGATGGTGCTGGCGGCTCTGATGTGTGGACCTACCACCGTTTCCGCACAGCAGGTCACCAAAGAGGCAGCGCGCTGGGAGTTCGGCGCTTATCCGGCTGGACTCCTGCAGTTCACCAAGGGGAAGAACAGGCAGGAGATCCGGTTCAGCAACTATGCGCTGCTCGGATCGGTGACGCGCAACTTCGGCCGCCATTGGGGAGTAGAGGGTGAAGTGGGTGGCGGCATAGGTATCCGTCAGAAGCAGCGCCTCGAAGCTCCACCGAGTGGAATCGGTCAAGTGCTCATCACTACGCCATCGCCCGCAACGCTCGCGTCCCAGGCCAACGTCACGATATATCCGGGCGGCAACGCCCTCGGGCTCGCCCCCTATGTGACGGCCGGCCTCGGGGTCTTGTCCGCATTCTTCGAACCCTCGGTCGGCACGCCGAACGTTGACACAGCTACCTACCTCACGCAGAACGTAGGAGCGGGTGTCAAGTGGTTCTCCGGACGGTGGGGGGTTCGTGGTGACTATCGTTTGACTCGAGTCGGTGCCAGGGATGACGCGCCGGAGCTCTTCGGGCGATCCGATGACCGTTATGGCCATCGCGTGTCGACTGGCATCACCGTAAGATTCTGACGTTAGAGGAGGGCAATCCGCACTCTCGCGCCCGGAACAGCCGCGGCTCCGGCGCGAAAGATCAACCAACGACGCTGCGGTGGGAAGTGACTTCATCATTTCACGTGTGAGAGGAGATCGAATCATGCTGATCAGAAAAACTGGACTTGGGGTGACGCTGGCAGCAGCGCTCCTGGCAACGAGCTTTGTTTCGGCGCAGGGCGTTTCCGAACGCTTCAGCTACACGGTCGCTGGCTCGAAGGACCCATCCATCTACCGCGCGTTCACGCAGTTCAAGGATGCGAGTTCTACGGTTCCCGAGCGGCTGAACATCAGCATCACGCGCTATGCCACGGATGCCGAGCGCGACAGGATTTTTTCGATCGCGAGCAGCGAAGGGATCGGGAGGGTTCCAGATGCCCTCCGAGAGATGACTGCTGCCGGCTACCTGAACTGGCCGGGGGGCTCAAGCCACACCATCCGCTACGCCAGACGCGTGCCTCGTTCCGATGGCGGTCAGGACCTGGTGTTGATTACCGACGTGGCGGTGCATGCATGGTGGCGAGCCGGCGGCAGGCCCGAAAATGATCGATTCTCGGTGATTCAACTCCGCCTGAACAACCAGGGCGCTGGCGAAGGCAAAGTGTCCTTCGGCACAGTGACCGCGAATCAGGAAGCCGGTGTGATGCTGGACTACGGGCGAGAGCCGGTCGTGTTCGCGGATGTGCAGCAGGAAGGTTGGACGGAGTCTGCTCGTTTATAGCAACTGCAACGGACAGTCGCACATCGGAGTGCCGCCGGCGCCAGCTGATAGGTTGGCCCGGCGGCATTCGAGATCACGGAGTCGAACGCGCCCGCGTCGAGACTCGTGGCTTCGATGAAACCAGGCCGTCGGACGCCGCGGCACACGCCACCGGCGATTCCCCGTGCTAGTCTGTTCCCTTATGGAAATCGACGTTCTGGACCCTGCCGCTGAGTCCGACACGCCGCCGGTGCCGCGCCCGAAGGCGCCCCCCATCGAGAGCCGCTTCTTGTTTGTCGACGTGGCTGCCATGCGGGCCAAGCAGTTGCGCCGCGGAGCGCTGCCGCGCCTCGATAACGATCCGCACTCGTCCGAGGCCCACCGGCCAGACCCGCGCAAACCTGAACGGGTCGCCATGGAGGAAGTCCGCCGTGGGCTCGTTCTCTACGACGTGCCGCCGGAGAAACAGACCCCCGGCTGACAGCCCGTTCCGCGCGTCGATCGCCGGCAATCTGATACTCTCGCGGCATGCACACACTGCGGCTCCTGCTTGCCCTGCTGCTGTCGGGATGTCTGCTTGCGCCGGCGGGCGCCCAACTCCGCCAACCCCCGCCGTACCGCATTCTGGTCACGAATGACGACGGAGTGCGCGCGCCAGGCATCGCGGCGATCGCGCAGATTCTGCAGGCCATCGGCACGCCGATTGTTGTGGCGCCGTCCGAGAACCAGAGCGGGAAGGGGCATTCGATCGTCACGACCGAGCCGATTTCCCGCGAGGAGCTGACGCTGCCTAACGGGCTGCGCGCTATCGGGCTGTCGGCCACGCCGGCCACTACGATGAACGTGGCCCTCAGGAACATCGTGATGCCACGGCCCGATCTAGTGGTCTCGGGAATCAACCGCGGTTACAACCTGGGCTTCTCCGTCGCCATGGGTGGGACGGTCGGGGCCGCACGCATGGCCGCGATGCTTGGCGTTCCAGCGATGGCGGCTTCACTTGCGGAGGCGGCCACCTCACGGGACCTGATCTCTGCGGCCGAGGAAGTGTTCGGCGCGGCGCGGCGTATTAAACAGTACGGCTTGCCGCCATACACGTTTCTCAACGTGAACGTGCCGCCAGTGCCGGCGGGCGGCTACAAGGGCTACATGATTACGTCGATGGCGATGCTGCGCGGCGGTGAAGAAAGTTTCGCCGAGATGAAGCATCCTTCGGGCCGGACGATTTACTGGAACGTCTGGAAAGAGGGCATGAGTGCGCCCAAGGGGACCGACATCTGGGCGGTTGAGAACGGCTATGTGTCGGTCACTCCGATGCGGGTGGACGAGACCGATCCGACGCAGACGGAGACGCTCAGGACGATCTTCAAGTAGGCCGCTGCGTGTGCCAGTCCGTGAGCCGCTCGTAGGCGTCGGACAGCTTGAGCAACGTTGATTCGTCGAACAGCCGGCCGGTCAACTGAAGCCCCACCGGAAGACGTTCGGATCGTTCGGCGAAGCCGCAGGGCACGCTAATCGCCGGTAGTCCCACCAGGTTCGCACTCACCGTGAACACGTCCGCCAGGTACATCTGCAGCGGGTCATCGGTTTTCTCTCCGAGCCGGAACGGCGGCGTCGGGCTCGTGGGCATTGCCACCACATCGGCCTTCTCGAACGCGGCGTCGTAATCCTGGCGCAGCAGCGTCCGCACCTGCTGCGCCTTCAGGTAGAACGCGTCGTAGTAGCCAGCACTCAGGACGTAGGTGCCGAGCATGATGCGTCGTTTGACCTCTGCCCCGAATCCCTCGTCGCGGGTCCGGCTGTACATTTCTTTCAGCCCCTGATTCCCGTCCGCCCTGGAGCGGTGTCCGTATCGGACGCCGTCGTAGCGCGCCAGGTTCGAGCTCGCTTCCGCCGTAGCCACCAGGTAGTAGACAGGGGTGGCGTACGTGGCGTGGGGCAGGTCGATGTCGACGAGGGTCGCACCCGCGCGCCGCAGCGTATCGAGGGCCTCGTCAAACGCCTGGCGGACATCCTCGTCGACGCCTTCGGTGACGAACGCGCGCGGGACGCCGATTCGCAGGCCCTCCACGTCGCCCGTCAGCGCCGCCATGAAATCGGGCACCGGCTGCCGCGATGACGTGGCATCCGCAGGATCCGGTCCGGCAAGGACGCTGAGGGCGAGTGCCGCATCCGACGCCGTCGTGCCGATCGGTCCGATTTGATCGAGCGACGACGCGAACGCAAGCAGGCCATAGCGGGAGACGCGACCGTAGGTCGGCTTCAGGCCCACCACGCCGCAGAAGGACGCCGGCTGCCGGATCGATCCGCCGGTGTCGGAGCCGAGGGCCAGCGGAGCGCATCGCGCGGCGACGGCCGCGGCCGAACCACCGCTCGAGCCGCCCGGGGTGCGATCGGCTGCCCAGGGATTCCGCACGGGGCCGTACGCGGAATTCTCGTTGGACGATCCCATGGCGAACTCGTCGCAGTTGGTCTTGCCGACGATGACAGCGCCCGCGGCCTCCAGCCGCTGCACGGCCGTGGCGTCGTAGGGCGGGATAAAACGGTCCAGGATGCGGGACGACGCCGTCGTCCGCATCCCGCGCACGCAGAGATTGTCCTTGATTGCGACCGGCACGCCTGCCAGCGGACCGGTGGACTCGCCCGCCGCGCGCCGGCGGTCGATCTCCCCGGCGCGGGCGAGCGCGCGATCGGCGGCGACAAGGTTGAAGGCGTTGAGTGCCGGGTTGACCGCCTCGATGCGCTCGAGGAAGGCACGGCAGACTTCGACGGCCGACACCCGGCCGGCCGCGATCCCGTCGTGTATGGCGCGCGCGCTGCCACCCACCATTTCAGCCGCCGATCGCGCGCGAGACGCGGAACAGTCCGGCGTCGGGGACCGCATCGGGCGCATTGCCGAGCGCGTCAGCCAGGGACAGCGAATCGTGAGGCTCATCCTCGCGCTCGGTCTGCTGACGGGCGTGCACGTGTGCGGTCGCCGGAACGCCGCTCGTATCGATCGCCTGTACCTGTTGAGCGTACGCGAGGATGTCGGCGAGCTGGCGGGTGAAGAGGACCTTCTCTTCGGCCGTCAGCTCGAGGTGTGCCAACGCCGCGATGCGTTCCACGTCGGCGAGCGTGAGGGCGGCAGCCATGATCGTCGATGCTATCATCGGCCATCGAAGCGACGCCATGCGCGACGTCAGGCCACCGGCCGTAGCAGGAAGCTGGTACCCCGCGACCCGGGCACGTCTCTCAGAGGCCGTCGACGCGCACCTTGCGTCCGCGGCGCTGGACGAGGCCGATGCATGCCCGCGCGCCATCATCGCCCCGCACGCGGGCTTGATGTATTCGGGGCCGGTTGCCGCCTGCGCGTACGCGCTCGTGCATCGCTGCCGGTACGCGGCGGTCGTGCTCGTCGGGCCTTCCCATTTCGTGGGCTTTCAGGGTGTTTCCATCTGGCCGCGTGGCGCGTGGGACACGCCGCTCGGCGCGGTGAAAGTGGCCGACAGCCTCGCCGGCGCGCTGGTGGCCGAGTCGCGTAACATTTTTGAGCATCCGGCGGCGCACGGGCGCGAGCACTCGCTTGAGATGCAGCTGCCATTCGTCGCGAGGCTCCTTCCGGGTGTGCCGATCGTCCCGCTCGTGATGGGGTATCAGCAGCGGGACACGGCCATGGTGCTTGGCGATGCGCTCGCGCGTGCCATCACGTCATATCGGACACGGAATCCGGGCGACGTTCTGCTCGTGGCCAGCAGCGACCTGTCGCATTACGAGGATGCCGCGACGGCATCGCGTCTCGACGCGTCCGTGGTGCGGTACGTCGGGGCGTTGGACGCCGACGGCCTTATGGATGCACTCGAGCGGGAACCGCGTCATGCGTGCGGTGGCGGACCGATGGTCTCCGTGCTGCGAGCGGCAGCGCAGCTCGGCGGCACCCGCGCCCGTGTGTTGCGATACGCGGACTCGGGGGACGTGTCGGGCGATAAGTCGTCGGTGGTGGGATATATGGCGGCCGCGATCTGGTAATTGTGCACCAACCTCTGAGTGAGCACGATCAGCAGCGACTGCTGACGCTTGCGAGACGCGCGCTCGAGGCGCGCATCCGGCGGCAGCCGCCGCCGCGCCCCGAGCGTGGAGGCGCGCTGGAGTGGCCGCGCGGTGCCTTCGTCACCATTTATTGCCGCGGGGATCTGCGCGGGTGTCTGGGGCGGATCGAAACCGAGGCTCCGCTGGCGGACACCATCGCGCATCTCGCGGCGTCCGTGTCGGACTCCGATCCGCGTTTCGACCCCGTGTCCGCGCTCGAACTGGCCGGGATTGACGTGGAGATCTCGGTACTCACGCCAGAGCGCGAGATCCACTCGATCGCTGAAATCGAAATCGGGCGTCACGGGCTGATTGTCGAGCGGGGCGCTCGGCGCGGCCTCCTCCTGCCGCAAGTGGCGATCGCATACGGATGGGACGCCCAGACCTTTGTGTCCCACACATGCCTCAAGGCCGCGCTGCCCGCGGATGCGTGGCGCCACGGGGTGCGCATGCTGGTGTTCGAAGCGCAGGTCTTTGGTGACTCCACTCAGGCCTGAGGCCTGTTCCGATGGACAACCTCTGTCACACTCTCGTGGGCGCTGCGTTCGGGGAAGCGGGGCTCAAGCGCCGAACGCGCTTCGGCAACACCACGCTGATGATCGCGGCGAATCTTCCCGACGTCGATGTGCTGGTGTTCGCCACGGGCGTCCCCTCGGTGGCGCTTCGCCGTGGATGGACCCACGGCGCCCTCGCGCTTGCGCTCCTACCCGTTGCGTTGACGGCCGCCATGTGGGCCGTGAGCCGGATGTGTCCCGCCCGTGGCGATCGGAATCCGATCCGTGCCCGCGCGCTGTTGCTGCTCTCCTACGTTGGCGTGCTCTCGCACGTCGGGCTGGACCTGCTGAACAACTACGGGGTGCGGCTGCTGATGCCGTTCGACCGCCGCTGGTTCTACGGCGACATCCTGTTCATCATCGATCCCTGGCTGTGGCTGGTGCTCGGCGCCGGTGTCTGGCTCGCGCGCCGCCGCGGCGCACCGCACGTGGCGAGCCAAGCCCTCATCGTGGCGGCGTTCTACGTCGGGGCCATGTGCGTGAGTGCGCGCCTGGCGCGTCACGTCGTGCTCGATGAATGGCGCGCGGCGCGCGGCGGCGAACTCCTGAGCCTCATGGTCGGACCGAGTCCGATCACCCCGTTTCGACGCCAGGTCATCGTCGATGCCGGCACGCACTACGAGACGGGCACGTTTGACTGGCTTCCGACGCAGGTGAGGTTCGATTCGGAAAAGGTGCCGAAGAACGACCACGATCCCCGCGTTGCGCAGGCGCGCGAGGCGCCACGCATCCGCGGCTTCCTCATCTGGTCCCGGTTCCCGTTCTGGACGCTCGAAGCGGTGTCCGGCGGCACGCGCGTCACCGTCAGCGACTTGCGCTTTGTCGGGCGCGGCGGCCCGTTCGTGCAAAGCACTCTCGTCCGCTGACCGCGACAAGGTGCGAAGGTTCGACGTGCGGCTGTGCGACGGAGTTTGCACCCTCGCACTTTCCGTCGCACGCTCGCACCTCGCACTATCGCACGGCGCTATCGCCGCGAAGACGTCTGAGTGTCTCCAGATTCATCATGTCGAGCGGATCGGCGACGATGGCCCCCGCTTTGTCGTAACCCTTGGACTTTTCGGTTTCAATCAGGAGTGGAAGTCCGCCGAAGCGGCGATCGTGCAGCAGGCGGCGAAAGGGCTCTTCGCCCAGGCAGCCGCGCCCGATGTGCTCGTGGCGGTCGACGCGGCTCCCGCACGGTTTCTTCGAGTCGTTCCCATGAAACACCTTCAGGCGTCCGATGCCGACGATCCGATCGAAAGCGTCGAATGTTTCCCGGTAGCCTAATTCGCTGACGATGTCGTAGCCGGAGGCGACGAGATGGCAGGTGTCAAGACAGATACCGACACGGGCGGAGCCTCTCAGGTGCCCGATGATAGCCGCCAGGTGTTCGAACCGATGGCCGAGCGTCCGCCCCTGGCCCGCCGTGTGCTCGAGGAGGATCAGCGTCCGGCGGCCTGGCCGCGCCTTGAGGGCCTGCCGGATCGCATCGGCAATCAACCGCAGCCCCTCCTCTTCGCTGCCCGCGGTGCACGTACCAGGATGAATGACGACGCCCATCAGCCCCAGGGCCTCGGCGCGATCGAGCTCATCGATGAACGCGGCGATCGATTGCTGGCGCAGCGTCCCGAACGTGGTCGCCAGATTGATCAGGTAACTGGCATGTGACACGACCGGCCTGATGCCGCCCCGATCGATGCGCGCGCGGAACGCCTTGATATCGGCGGGATCGAGTGGCTTGCCGAGCCACTGGCTGGCGTTCTTGGTGAAGATCTGCAGCGCCTCGCAACCGTGGACGATCGCGCGATCGACAGCCTTCGAAACACCGCCGGCCACCGACATGTGCGCGCCGATACGAAGCATGTTCGGCTACCATTCTCGCTCGTGACGCGCATTTCGTGGATTGCCGTCGTCTCTGTCGCCGCGACCGTCACCGTGACGGCAGTCGTGCAGCTGGCGCAGGTCGGTGAGCCGGCCGTCGACGTGCAGCTGCTGGCGATCAACGACTTTCACGGCGCGCTCGAGCCTGCGTCGGGTGGGAACGGACGCATCGGCTCGGCTGATGCGGGGGGGATCGAGTATCTCGCGACCCACCTGGCGCGGCTGAAGGCCACGAATCCGAATACGTTCATCGTTTCCGCCGGCGACAACATCGGCGGAACGCCCCTTCTTTCGAGCCTCTTCCACGATGAGCCGTCGATCGAGGCGCTCAACGTCGCCGGACTGCAGCTCTCCGCGCTCGGCAATCACGACCTTGATGAAGGATGGTGGGAGCTGTTACGCGTTCAGAGAGGTGGCTGCCATCCTGTGGACGGATGCCAGGACGGCACGCCGTTTTCGGGCGCGTCCTTTGCGCACCTTGCGGCAAACGTCACGCTCGATCCACGGAAGGCCGATCCGCTCATGTTGGCGCTGGCGGGCGTGCGGGGCGCCGAGCCGAGACCCCTCCTTCCCCCCTATGCGATTCGAGAAATCGATGGCGTTCGCGTGGGGTTCATCGGCGTGGTCACGCAGGACACCCCACGCGTGATTCTTCCCACCAGCGTGCGGGGGCTCGCATTCGGCCCGGAACCCGACGCGGCGAATACAGCGGCGCGAACCCTGCGCGAGCAGGGCGTGCGTGCGATCGTGGTGTTGATGCATGCAGGGGCCGAGCGGACCGGCGCCGACATCAACGGCTGCGGGGGGGTGTCACGTCCTTTCATCGACCTCGTGAGCCGGCTGTCCGACGACATCGACGTGGTCGTCTCAGGTCACACGCATCACGGTTACAACTGCACCATCGACGGCAAGCTCGTCACCAGTGCCGCCTCCGCGGGTCGGCTCGTGACCGACATCGACCTGCGCGTTCGGCGCTCGGATGGCGAAATCGTCGCGAAGGCCGCACGCAACGTCATCGTGACACGCGATGTTGCGAAAGATGCCGCACAGACGGCGCTCCTCGAACACTATCGCTCTCTCGGAAACAAAGGGGGAAGCCGGGTGGTGGGGTCGATTACCGGAAGTCTCACGAGGGATTTCAATGACGCCGCGGAATTTTCGCTCGGCGATCTGGTCGCCGACGCACTGCTCGAAGCGGCCAGAAGGACACCGGGCGCGAACGCCGAAATTGCCATCTGGAATCCGGGCGGGATTCGCGCCGATCTCGTCGCTGCGCCGGGGAGTGGACCGACGCCGGTAACCTACGCCCAGGTGTTTGCAGTCCTGCCGTTCGGCAACGAGCTCATCGTGAAGACAGTGACCGGCGACACGCTGCTGCAGATGCTGGAGCAGCAGTTTGGCGCCGAGCGCGTCCGGATCATGCAGGTCTCGAGCGGTTTCAGCTACGCCTACGCTCCCTCCCGGCCAAGAGGGCAGCGAATCATTCGCGAGTCGGTGCGCATCAACGGCGCGCCGCTGGAGCTGACGAGGCAGTACCGCCTGGCGACCAGCGACTTTCTCTGGGAGACGGGTGATGGCCTGACGGCGCTCGGCTCGTCGACGGATCCTGTGCTCATCGGGGTCGATTACGAGATTCTCGCCGACTATTTCTCCCGGCACTCACCCATTCGCCCGGGCTCGCTGAACCGCATCCGCAAGATCCGCTGAGCTGAAGCTGGCCGAGGCCGTGGCACGGCGCTTGCTCCTCCGTTGCAGGTGCAGGCTGTTGAGGTCCGCTTGAGGAGGAAAACGTTATGCTGTGGACCCTTATCGTCCTGCTCATGCTGTTCTGACTGCTCGGTCTTGGTTTCAATGTTGCCGGCGCCATCGTTCACGTCCTGCTCGTGATTGCCGTGGTGCTGGTCCTGGGGAATCTGATCGGCGGCCGTCGGACCGTCATCTAGCTGCCGGAGCTGTCAATCAGCTTGAGGCGCATGCGGTCGGCCGGCACCTCGCACTGTTCGCGGCATCGGACGCGCTCGCTCGCTTCACGCCCTCGTACCCCCGCACGGAAGGTACGGATCTTTGCTATCGTTCAGTGTTGATGGACGTCTACGTCATCCCGATCGGCCGGGATCGCTACGAGCTCTATTGCGAGGCCTCGATCGATTCGGACGCCGCCGTGGGAACGGTCCCCGCCGCCGGCGTGATCGGGAGGCTCCGGCATCGTTTCGGCGTTCTGCTGCGCGTGGCCGAAGGGCGTCAGCATCGGCGTCGCGATGCGCATGCCGGCGGCGAGGGCACCGGACCGACGGCCGGCGCCCTCAAGGCCGCGCAGGATCGGATTTTGGGATGGGTCGCGCAGCGCATTGCCGAGCAGCGCCTGCTGTGGAATCTCAGGCGTCGGACATCGGCGGTCGCGGCGCACCCGCAGGATATGACGTTCGACCAGGTACTCACGCTGATCCGCCGCACGCTCCAGCGCGACTACGAGCGTCATCGCGTGTGGCTCGTGGTCGATACCTTGGGGCTGATCGCGTCCGTCCCCCTCACTCTCGTGCCTGGGCCGAACGTGTTCTTTGCCTACTTTGCCTTTCGCGTGGTCGGCCACTGGCTGTCCATGCGAGGCGCGGCGCAAGGTCGGCACCGCGTCGCGTGGACCGGCCGCCCGTGTCCGCCGCTGACCGAGCTTCGCGACGTGGCCATGCTGGAGCCACCCGCGCGAGATGCGCGCATCCACGACGTCGCCGCCCGCCTGCGCTTGCAGCATCTCAAGCCTTTTTTTGAGCGCGTGGCCATCCGACACGCGTGATAGATTCTTCTCATACATCGTGAAACTCCGCGACCTGGCTGAGCGGCTTGCCTGCCGCCTCGAAGGCGACGGCGAGGTGGAGATCGTCCGCGTTGCGGGCGTTCAGCACGCCGGGCCCGGCGATCTGACGTTTCTGGCGAATCCCAAGTACGAGGCGGCGGTGGCGCACACACGAGCGTCGGCCGTCCTGCTCCGAGATGAGGCGCCGCGGGCGCCGTGCGCGATGCTGCGCACTTCCGATCCGTACCTGGCGTTCGCGCGCGCGGTCGGATTCTTTGCGCCGGCGTGGCGGCCCGCTCCGGGCATTCACGCGTTGGCCGCGGTGGCCTCCGACGCGCGGGTCGGCGGCGGTGTGTCGATTGGCGCGTTCGTCTCGATTGGCGAGGGCGCCAGCATCGGCGACAACACCGTCGTGTTTCCGAACGTGACGATCGGCCCCGGCGCCCGGATTGGCGCCGACTGTGTCATTCATTCCAACGTCGCGATTCGCGAACGCGTCGTCATCGGCAGCCGGGTCGTGCTGCAGAACGGCGTCGTCATCGGCAGCGACGGCTACGGCTTCGTCCGGCGCGGCGACGGCACCCACGAGAAGATTCCGCAAGTCGCGACTGTGGTGATCGAGGACGATGTCGAGCTGGGCGCGAACACCACGGTCGATCGCCCCGCGGTCGGGGAGACACGTATCCGCAGCGGCACGAAGATCGACAACCTCGTCCAGATCGGCCACGGCGTGACGGTCGGCCGCAACGTGCTGATGGCGGCCCAGGTCGGGATCGCCGGCAGTACGGACGTGGAAGACGACGTTGTGTTCGGTGGCCAGGCCGGGGTGAGCGGACATCTGACGATCGGGCGGGGAAGCGTGGTTGTCGCGCAGTCAGGCGTGGCGAACTCGCTCAAGCCGGGCACGACGGTGGGGGGCTATCCCGCGATCGACAGCCGGGAGTGGCGGAAGGCCTCGATCGTTTTCAAGCGGCTGCCCGAGCTGAAGCGCCGCATCGAGGAGTTGGAGGCGCGCCTGGCGGCGCAGGTGTCGCGCGCCGCTCCGACCGGGGACCCCTCGCGGTGACGCGCGGCATCCTTCTGGCGCTGGCGCTCGCTGTGGGTGCCGCGCCGGTTGACGCGCAGACGGCCCCGCGTCCTCAGTCCGAAGCCTCGCCGTCCGCCGTCGAGGTTCTGCCCCGATTCGACTTCTACGTCAGCATGGAGCACCTGTTTAGTGAAGAGAAGCGCTTCGTCTGGGACGCGAACTTCGGCGCCGACCTCGACATCGTCGACTATGGCCGCGGGCGCGCGGCGTTCGTGGCGAACTACCAGACGATTCTCGGCAGCGAATTCCGCGCCTTCGATCCGAACCAGGGCAATTACCTTCTCGAAGGATCCGTGTCCGTTCGCGCGGACGCCTTCGAGCTCGCCGGCGTCTTCCATCACGAGTCGCGGCACTTGAGCGACCGGCCTAAGCGGCACCCTGTGGACTGGAACATGGTCGGTGGCCGCCTTCGCAGCGGCATCGTACGCGGCAGCACGGAACTGCACGCGCGCGTCGACGTCCGGGGCGTGGCGCAGAACACGTACGTCGACTACCGCTGGGAGGTGGATGCCGGTGTCGCCGCGCGCGTGGCGCTGCGGCCCAGGCTCGCTGTGGGCGCCACGGGCGGTCTCCGCCTGCTCGGCGTCGACGGCTCACGGGACCGCGGCACCCAGCACGGCTATCGCGGCGAGGGAGGCGTGCGGGTTGACGGACGCGGGGCGGCGCTCGAATTGTTCATCGCCGTCGAGCGGCGCATCGATCCCTACCAGCTTGAGTTTTCGCCCGCAACCTGGATGACGGCGGGATTCCGCGTTTCGAGCCTCGGCGCTCCCCGCGTGCCATAATCGAATTCAGAGATGCGTCTCTATCTTCGCGTCGCGACGTGCCTTGCGACCTCGGTCGCGGCGGCGGTGGCGCTCGCGCCCGTACAGGCCGCCGTCCGTCCGCCGAAGCTGCAGTACGAGATTGCGACCCTGCCGAACGGCCTGCGTGTGATCTTGTCCGAGGACCACTCGACGCCGATCGTGCACGTCTCGGTCTGGTATCACGTGGGGTCGAAGAACGAGCGCCTGGGCCGCACGGGTTTCGCGCACTTGTTCGAGCACATGATGTTCAAGGGCTCCAAGAACGTGGAGCCGGAGTCCCACACGTCGCTGATCTCGAGCGTCGGAGGGCGCAGCAACGCTTACACCACCGAGGACACCACCGTCTTCTGGCAGACGCTGCCCGCGCACTACCTGCCGTTGGCTCTATGGCTCGAGGCCGATCGCATGGCCACGCTGCGCGTGGATGACGCCGCCTTCCGCCGCGAGCGCGAAGTCGTCAAGGAAGAACGCCGGATGCGGATCGAGAACCAGCCGTACGGCCGGCTGTCGGAGATCATCTACGACCACGCGTTCGTGGCGCATCCGTACAAGCACCCAACCATCGGCAGCATGGCGGATCTCGAGGCCGCGTCGATCGCGGACGTGCGCGACTTCCACGGCACCTATTACGTGCCCGAGAACGCGACGGTCACCGTGGTCGGCGACTTCGAGTCGGCGCAGGCGCTGCAGCTCGTGACGCGGTATTTCGGCCGCGTCCCGAAAGCCGCCCGGCCGGTGCCGCGGGACATCCCGAAGGAACCACCGATGACGAGGGAGCGCCGCGCGGTCGTGGAAGAGGCCTGGCCGCTGCCGGCGGTGGTGGTCGCCTATCACATCACCTACGACGGCCATCCGGACGCGTACCCGCTTCATATCACGTCGAAGATATTGTCCGACGGCCAGAGCGCCCGCATCTCCCGGGAACTGATCTACCACCGGCGGCTGTGCCTGAACGCATTCGGCAGCGGCAACCTCATCGAGGATCCGAATCTCTTCTTCGCGGTGTGCATCGTGCAGCCAGGGCAGACCGTCGAGGCGGCAGAAAAGGCGCTGATCGGCGAGTTCGAGAAGTTGAAGCGCGACGGGGTCGCGGTCCAGGAGGTGCAGCGTGCGCAGAACCAGTTCGCGCGCGATTACATCCTCAGCCGAGAATCCAACGAGGAGAAGGCGGTGCACCTGGCGCACGCGGCCGTCATCCACAACGACATCACGACCGCCGACGGCGAGTTCGACATCTTCATGAAGACCACGGTCGCGGATGTTCAGCGCGTGGCGCGGACCTACTTCAACGAGTCCAACCGGGTGGTTCTACATATCCTCCCGAAGGGGTCAGGACGATGACCACTCAAGTGTCAGCGCCGTTCATTCCTACGAGTGACAGAGGCACGGAGGCACAGAGAATCTTCGGTTTTCTTCGTGTCTCTATGTCTGGCACCCCACCACGCAGGCGTGCGCGGCGGGGATCCCGCTCGGCGTGGCTCGTGGGGGCGTTTTGGGCGGTGGGCCTTGTCCTCTGCGCGAGCGGAGCGGGCGCACAGACCGGAAACTGGCCGTCCGAACGCCCGCCCAGGCCCCTCGCGGCGCGCGATGTCAAGTTCCCGCCGTACGAAGTGCGCACGCTGGCCAATGGCCTCCAGGTCATCACGGTCCTCCACTACGAGCAGCCCGCCGTGACCATGCGGATGCTGGTACGCGCCGGGTCGGTGCAGGACCTGCCGGGGAAGGCCGGCGTGGCGAATCTGGCCGCGGCGCTCCTCGATCAGGGCACGACGACGAAGAGCGCGCAGCAGATCGCGGACCAGATCGATTTCATCGGCGGCGCCCTGGGCACCGGCTCCGGATCCGATCTGAGCTTCGTGAACGCGGTGGTGATGAAGGATTCGTTCGACGTCGGCATGGATCTGCTGGCTGACGTCGTCGGAAACCCGGCTTTCGCCGCCGACGAGATCGAACGCCAGAAGCAGCAGGCGATCTCCACCCGGCAGGTCAACCGCGGCGATCCCGACTACGTCGCCAGCGTGCTGTTCGACCGCCTGGTCTATGGGTTCCACCCGTACGGCCTGCCAAACAGCGGCACGCCGGAAACGCTGGCTGCCATCACGCGGGCGGATCTCCAGGCCTATCACCGACGCAACTTCGTTCCCAATAACATGATTCTCGCGATCGTGGGCGACGTGACCAGCGAGGAAGCGTTTGCCGCCGCCCAACGCGTGTTCGGCGGCTGGCCTCGCGCCGAGATCGAGCCGCTCAAGACGGTCGACCCGCCGCCGCCGACGCGCCGGATCGTCATCGTCGACAAGCCCGACGCCGTGCAGACCGAGATTCGCGTGGGCCAGCTCGCCATCCCAAGGAAGCATCCGGACTACCTCGCCTTTGATCTGGCGGTCAAGATCCTGGGCGGGGAGGGGGCCAATCGGCTTCATCGCGTCCTGCGGTCCGAGCGCGGTCTGACCTACGGTGCGGCCGCCGACACGGAGGCGCGGAAGCAGGCCGGTCACTTCGTCGCCGAGACCGATACCCGCACGGAAACCACGGGCGAAGCGCTGCGTCTGATGGTGGACGAGTTTGCGCGGCTCCAGCATGAACGGGTCTTCGAGCGCGAGCTCTCGGATGCGCAGGCGTACCTGGCGGGCAGCTTTCCGCTGACCATCGAAACGCCCAACGAGATTGCGACCCAGATACTGAACGTGGTGTTCTACGAGCTGCCGGTCGAGGAAATCGGCACGTTCCGCGAGCGGGTGCAGCAGGTCACGCCGGACGACATCCAGCGCGTCGCACGCCAATATATCCGGCCCGCTCACCTGTCGATCGTGCTCGTCGGCAACGCGTCCGCGTTCGTCCCGCAGCTCCGTCGGGTCGGGTTCTCCGAGTTCGACGTGATCCCGATCGAGGAGCTCGACCTGATGTCGGCGACGCTCCGGCGCGAAGGAAGGCGGGGCGCCGCGTTCGAATCGTTCGGTCCGTTCGGATCCCTGGGCATCGACAGCCAGCACTTCATCGTCGACGAGAAGCTTTTCCCACGGCCTCGGTAGCTTCGCCATGCGCATCATGATCTCCTGCGGAGAAGCGTCCGGTGATCTGTACGCCGGCGCGCTCGCCGCGGAGCTGCGCGCGCGCGCGCCGGCGGCGGAGATCTTCGGCTTTGGCGGGCAGCGGCTCGAAGCGGCGGGCGCCACGCTGGCGGGCAACTTCACCGGCCTTACGGTGACCGGCCTCACCGAGGCGGTGCGGGTGCTGCCGCGCTCCTACGCGATGTACCGGCGCCTCATCGCCGCCGCGCGCGAGCGCAGGCCCGATGTCTTCGTCGCAATCGACTTCCCGGACTTCAACTTCCGTCTCATGGCGGCGCTGCGGCGCCTGGGCATACCGATCGTCTACTACGTCAGCCCCCAGCTGTGGGCCTGGCGGCCGGGTCGGATGGAGACGATGAAGCGGTTCGTCGACAAGGTGCTGGTCATTTTTCCGTTCGAAGCGCCCTTGTACGAGCGTGCGGGCATTCCGGTGCAGTTTGTGGGGCATCCGCTGGTGGATCTCGCACGCACGGCGGAAGCGCGGTCGGCGTTCTTGACCGATCGCGGGCTTGTCCCCGCGGCGCCGACGGTCGCTCTCCTGCCAGGGAGCCGGCCGAACGAGGTGCGCCGAATCGCGCCCGGACTCATCGAGGCGCTTCCGCTCGTCCGTGCGCGCGTGCCTGGGGTGCAGTACCTGGTGGCGTGCGCGCCCAATCTGCCGGCGGCGCTGTTCGCGCCCTTCGTCAGTCGCGGCATCGTCCTCGTCCGTGACCGCGCCGATGACGTGCTCGCGGCATCCGATGTCGTCATCACGGCCTCGGGCACCGCCACCGTCCAGGCGGCACTTCACGAGCGGCCGACAGTCGTGGTGTACCGTGTCTCACCGCTGACATATCACCTTGGCAAACCGTTCCTGAAGGTCGATACGTACGCGATGACGAACCTGGTTGCGGGCCGTCGCGTCGTCCCTGAATTGATTCAGGACGATTTCACCCCGGAGCGGGTGGCGGAGGAAACCGTTGCGCTTCTCACCGATCCAGGGCAGCGC
The DNA here is from genome assembly GCA_016190945.1 of Acidobacteriota bacterium. GTDB lineage: Bacteria > Acidobacteriota > Vicinamibacteria > Vicinamibacterales > UBA2999 > JACPPO01. Next base: position 26,498 of record JACPPO010000013.1, read on the forward strand.
GCGCGCGCCCGCGAGGCGCTGCGGCAGGTGCGGGAGCTGCTCGGAACACCGGGCGCGAGCGGACGGGCCGCGGAGGCCGTTCTCGAGGTTGCGGCAAAGGCGTTCCGCGGCGCGAGTTCTGCATAGCGAGAACACCGTGTCCAACACTCGACGACGTGCGCCCCGACAAGCCACATCGGGCGTGACTCCGTGCCTCCGTGGCGTGCGGCATTTGATCGTTGGCGTCTTGCCGTTCGTAATCTGCTGTTCCGCGGCGCCCGCATCCGCAACCGTCGTGCTGCCGGCGGATTTCACCACGGTTGTGACCGAAGCTGGCATCATTGTCCACGGACGTGTCGTTGACGTGCGATCCGACGCGACAGGACCGCGCCGTGTCATCGAGAGCTTCGTCACGGTTGTCGTGCTCGAGTCGCTCAAGGGCGCCCCGGGAACGAGCGTGACGTTTCGCGTCCCCAACGGACAGGTGGGACGTTATCGACGCATTCTTGTGGGAGCGCCTGAATTCGCGGAAGGCGACGAGGTTGTCGTCTTTCTCACGGGGCGGCCTCCGGCGATGCCGACGGTGTTTGGTTTGAGCCAGGGCGTCTACCGGGTGACGCGGAATGCCGCCGGCCGCGCGGTCGTGACGCCGCCGCCGGTGACTGCCGGTACCGGGCGCATCATCCGTGGCGATCCTGCTCGGGGACCGATGCCGGTCGATGCATTCGCGCGCGAGGTGCGCACGATCCTGGAGCGATCCCGGTGAAGGCGTTCACCCTTGGTGTCAGCATGGCCCTCGTCGCCGTCCTCTCCCAGGACGCGCACGCGTACCTCCACTTCACGACCAGCGGAGCCGGCCAGTCCAGGGTGCTGAAATGGCAGCGGACGCCGGTCCGATGGTTCGCGGCCGATCGCGGTGTTCCCGGCGTCTCCGCTTCCGACCTTCAGGCGGCCACGGCGCGCGCCTTTGCCACCTGGGAGGCCGTGCCTGCCGCGTCCATCACGTTTCAATTCGCGGGGTTTACCGGGGCGGAGCCGTTTGACGAGGACAACGTGTCGGTGATCGGCTTCGAGGACCATCCGGACATGGAGCGGGTGCTCGGCGCCACGGGGTTCCTGATAGATACGATCACCGGCGAGATCGTCGAGTCGGACATCTTTTTCAACTCCGCCTTTCAGTGGTCAACCGCGGCCCAGGGCGACCCGACACGGTTCGACCTGGAGTCGGTGGCGGTGCACGAAATCGGGCATTTCCTCGGCCTCGGCCACTCGGCGCTCGGTGAAACGGAAATGCGGCCCGAAGGCGGCCGCCGCGTGCTGGGGTCGGCCTCGGTGATGTTCCCGGTCGCGCTGGGACGCGGCATCACACACGACCGCGAGCTGCAGCCTGACGACATGGCCGGCATCTCGGACCTCTACCCGGCGGCGGGGTTCCGGGAGCAAAGCGGCGTCGCGCGGGGACGGGTCACGCGCAACGGCGCCGGTATCGTAGGGGCGCACGTCGCGGCGTTCAATCCGCGGACGGGTGCGCTCGTGGCCGCCTTTACCCTGAACAACGACGGGGAATTTCAGATCGCGGGTCTCGACCCCGGCCCGCACCTCATCCGCGTGGAGCCGCTCGACGACGCCGATGTCGAGAGCTTCTTCAGCCGGTCGGCTGGGGTTGACATCGATTTCCTGGTGACCTTCCACGGCCGGCTGTTCGTAGCACCGCGGGGCGGGGCAGGGGAACGATTGACGGTTGCGGTGAGACCGAAGTGAGGAATCGTTCTATGCCCTTCGCGACAGGTCACAGAGACACAGAGTCACAGAGAAGATTAAATTCACTCTGCGTCTCTGTGACTCTGTGGCTCGTGGCGTGTGTCGCGATGTTCCTCGTCGGCGCTCTTCCGGCGTACGCGCAGACTGCCGAGCCGAGACGGGTCGGGCGTGTCGAAGTCGACGCGGGCGGCGGGAAATTGGGTGGAGCAGACCTGGGCTCGGCGGACGCGAACCTGCGCGCTAGCGATCCCGCCAGGCGGTCCTTTCGCCTCTTCAGTACCGAAAGCCGTTTCGCATCCGCTCCCACCTTTCACGTGCGGGCGGGTTTTGCCTTCAACCGCCGCATCGGCGTCGAAGGCGGACTCATGGTGAGCCGTCCCGACATCCGCACGCCTGTGAGCGCGGACGTGGAAGACGCGCCGGCAATCACGGTCACCGGGCGGGTCGGTCAGTACGCCATCGACGCCGGCGTCGTCGTCATGATCAGCGAACTGCGCCTAGGGAGCCGGACGGTCCCGTTCGTCGCCGCCGGCGCCGGGTATCTACGTCAATTGCATGAGGGGCAGACGCTGGTCGAGCAGGGCCATGTCTATCACGCAGGCGGTGGCGTCAAACACTGGCTCCTGACGCGCGACAGAGGCTTTATCAGCGCCGCGGGTCTGCGCGCGGATGCACGGTTGTATCTGATGTCTGGCGGAATTGCGTTCGAGGACCGCGCGAGACCGCACGCGGCGATCTCGGGCAGCGTCTTCGTGGCCTTCTAGGGCCTGAGGCTATTGTGTTGCCGCTAGCGGCAACGGGCGGCGGCGCCATGTGCGGAGAAAAGGCCGTTCTTCAGGGTTACGTTATGGCTTCTTCCGCAGCCACATGGCGGTGCTGGCCGGCCGCCGCGGTCATGCGCCGGATGAACTACGCCGTCGACGCCAAGCGCCAGGATCCCGCCGCCGTCGTCACCGCGTTTCTCGACGCGCTCGACCGCGGAGTATGATCCAAAGCTCTGGGCCTTGAGCTTCGGGCTTTAAGTCATCAAAGCCCGCCGTCTGGAGCCAAAAGCCTCGAGCCCGTTCTCCATGATTACATTGAATACCTTCGGTACACGCACCGAGATCCGCAGCGGCGGGCAGACGGTGCAGATTTACAGTCTTCCCGCGCTTGAAAAGGCCGGCTTTCCAGGCGTTTCTCGGCTGCCGTACTCGATGAAGATCCTGCTCGAGAACCTGCTGCGGCGCGAAGACGCCGCATTCGTCAAGGCTGACGATATCCGCGCCGTCGCGCAGTGGAACGCGACTGCGGCGCTCGAGCAGGAGATTTCGTTCATGCCGGCGCGAGTCCTGTTGCAGGACTTCACGGGCGTGCCCTGCGTCGTCGACCTGGCGGCCATGCGCGACGCGATTGTCTCGCTCGGCGGCAATCCCGATCGCATCA
>JACPPO010000143.1 GCA_016190945.1 Acidobacteriota bacterium
ATCCAATGAGGATCGAATCATGATGACCATCGTGGAGCGGGTGGATTTTCTGAGAACCGTCGAGATGTTCTCCCTCGTGCGGACCGAATATCTCGCGAAGATTGCCGCCGTGGCGAAGGAACGGGCGCTCGGCGCCGGTGAGGTGCTCTTCGAGCAGGACACCCCGCCAGAGGCCATCTACTTCGTCTTGGAGGGCGAGATCCGTGCGACGAAGGATGGCGAAGAGGCGTGGGTGGCGAAGCGCGGCGAGGCCGTGGGTGTTCTCCCCGTACTCGATCGGAAGCCGACGCCCGTGTCGGCAACGGCCGCCGGCGCGGTTCGAGTGCTGTTCGTCGACGATGAAGTCTTCAACGATCTGATGCTCGACAACCCCGCGCTGCCGTTGGGCATCGTGCGGTACCTGGCGGGCGAAGTTCGACGGCTGCAAGTTGACAGGCGCAAGGCTGAGGTGCCTGCGTACTCCTGAGGGCGTCGCACTTGCCAGGACTCCGCATTGAGCAGGAACATCGCGAGGGTGGAGCCAAGTGGTGGTGCGGCAAGAAGCCTCGGACGCAGTGGGATTCCGGTACGACCAAGCCGTTTCTCTCGCGTAGCGCACGTGCTACGATCGACTACGATGAGCCGGCAGATCACACAGCGAGAGCTCCGCAACGAAAGCGGACGAATCATGCGGGCCCTGGACCGAGGGAAATCCTTCATCGTGACGCGCAATGGCGTGCCCGTTGGCGAGCTGATTCCATTGCGACAGGGGATGTTCGTACCGGCCGAAACCGCCGTGGCGGCGTTCGCCGGCGCACCCCGTGTGGCACCCGGGCGGTTTCGGAAGGATCTCGATGCCTTGATCGATCAGGATCCCACGCCGCGTGCCTGACCACCGTCATGCCCGCGGGCTTGTCGACACATCGGTCGTCATCGACCTAGAGGCGATCGAGCCGGCCGATTCGCCCGTGGAGCTTGCCGTCTCTGCGGTGACGTGGCTGAACTCGCGGCGGGACCGCACGCGACCACCGATCCCGCAGAACGCGCCCGTCGCCAGGACCGGTTGCAACGCGCGGAGGCAACGTTCGAGCCGCTGCCGGTCGATGCGGCGGTGGCTCGTGCGTACGGCCGTGTTTACGCCGCGGTTGGAGCGTCCGGGCGCAAGGCGCGCGGCCGGCGTGCAGTGGATCTATTTATCGCGGCAACCGCGGTCGCCGTGGGCCTCCCTCTCTACGCGCGCAATCCAGACGATTTCGCCGGTCTGTCAGACGTGCTGGAAATTGTCTCGGTGTGATCCGGGTCCGCGCCCGGCTCGCGGTGCGTCTGCCCTGAGTGTTTGGCCGGACATGATGCTCGGCGTTCCTTTCAGTGGCCGTCGCCGCGCATGTTTGGGGGGGGGAGCCAAGGTCCACGATCGGGTGCAACAATACTCACGACGTCGTCCAGGCCACAGCCGGAGCGGCTGTGCGTCAGCGCTCACTGCTCGGAGTCAAGACGGGCTCGCTCATCCGACGGCAGGACGTCTTCGGCACCCGCCTTGTGCATCACGATGTCGGTCACACGGTAGCTCTCGTTCTCCCGCTTCACGTAGTAGTCCACGTCGTAGACGGTGCCATCCGCCGCACGGAAATCCACGCAGGCGACCTGCCGGCCGCCGGGAGTCGTCTCCACGCCCTCGTGCACGTGGTCGAACTTGAGTTGGATTGGACTGTTGGTCCGCGGATCCGTGACGGTGACCGTGTTCTGCTGGCTGGTGATGGCGTCGGCGATCGCCGCCCGTACGGCGCCCGCCTCGTCTGGGTCGGCGGCTCCGCAACTCGCCGCCACGATCGACACCGCTGTGACAAGGGCTACTGGCAGAAAGCAACGAAGCATCGTGAACCTCCCAAAAAGATGTGATCGCGCCGACAGGCGCCCCACACACGCATGTGCCCAGACGACGTGAACACACCTACCCACCGACGCTCGGGGTTCCGGCCGGCCTGAGGATGACGTAGGTCGGGAGGCCGATGGCGCCGAAACGCTGCATTACTTCTTGCGTGGGCGACTCGCCCGGATCCTCGGCTTGGAACTTGATCTTCACGTACCCTGACAGCGCGGCCGTCACCTCCGAATCCGTGAGCGTCGTCTTGTCCATCGTGAGACAGTTCTTGCACCACGTCGCCCACAGGTCGATCAGGAC
>JACPPO010000145.1 GCA_016190945.1 Acidobacteriota bacterium
CCGCTTTCCTGGAGCCGTGCGATCCTCGAAGTGACGTCCATGTCCGGCCGACCGCCTGCGCCAGGGCTACGGCGGTCCGCCGAGGCTTCACGCGCCGGCGGAAGCCGGACGCGACGTGAAGAAACCTTCGTGACTTTGGTGACCCGTGCGGTTCGCCGGCTGTTTCGTGGCGGTTGTCAGGCGGCGCGGAGCGCGCCCTCGCGAATCAGCTGACGGGACCCGCTGGGCAGGAACTCGCGCATCACGAGGTCGTCTTCTGTGAAGGACGTCGTCACGCGCGGAACCTTCAGCGGCTCCACGCGGCAACGGACCTCCGCCGGTGGCGGGGGCTGCGGCTCGAGCACCTCGATGTACCGCTGCGGGTACGACGGGAAGCCCCGGAACGCGGAGGCGACGACGACGCCGAACCGCTCCGACAACTCCCTGAAGTTGTGCTGCAGAAAGCCTGAGATTTCCGGATCCGGCTTCGTGTCGAGATACTGGTTGACCATCGCCACGACGTCCCCAAAGAACCGGTCTCCGTGGCAATTGGCGGAATAGGTGCCGTCCGCCTTTTCCATGCGGCGGATGCCTGGACGCTCGGGATCGATGTGATAGAGCTCGTGCACGATCGTGTCGAGCTTGGCCACCCAATTGGGCTGCGCCTTGTAGTGCACCCGCTTGCGGGAGCGCGAGAGCATCTGGTCGGTGAACCGCGGCAGCGCAAACGACACCATGTGGTCGATCGGCTGCGGTCCGATGCGCACCTGGGGCGATTTCGTCACGAACCACTCGGAGCGGCGGGTGAGTCGCCCCGTCCTGCGATCGCGCCAGAAGTAATAGCCGGGCTCGCTCGGCGGCAGGCAGGTACAGTGGCACGTCGCGTACGCGCCCTCGGCGCTCGTGCGTCCCGATCGCGCGAACACCAGGACGCGGCTCATGTCGATAAAAGACAGCGTGGGCACACGTGCCACGATGTCCTCCATGAGCAGAGAGAGGCGCTCCGTGTAATTGATCATGGCGCCGGTCCGCCTTCCGCGAGCGTCCCGCCTTCGCACGGCTTCGGCGAGGCAGCTCTAGCGCGGGCCCCCACACGGAGAGACACCGAGAGTGCTCCCGCAAGGTTTCCAGCACGTTTTCAGTTATGACGAAAAGGAATCGAGCCGCGACGATTATCTGGCGTCGCTTCCAGGAGGTCAAGCTGAAGAGCCGCCGCGCCGCCTCCCGCTTTGCACTTTCACTTCACCGATCTCGGCACGCGCCGGGCACATCTTCACCGAGCAATAAGAATTTTTCTAGGAAGGCGGGGCGGCCGAGTCTGGAGCTTGAGAAGGGTTCGGAAATGGTTCGGGAACCGGCACCGCGTCCGGCCGAGGCTCAGCCGTTAAGCCCTCGTCAACCGTGTCGGGTATCGGGTTGGCGACGACGTCTGGCGCCGCCACCGCGGCGTCAGGCGATTCAGCGGCCTCGACAGCAACAGGCACCGGCGCTGGAGGGGTTACCTGCCCCATGCGACCGAGGATAATCTGTTGCCGCCGCAGGAGCCGCGCCGTCGGGCGCGCGGGGTTGAGCACGCGCGGATTCATGATGGCTCCTGCCAGCAGCGCCGCCTGCTGCGCGCTCAGGGCGGAGGCCGGAATGCCGAAATACGTGCGCGCCGCCGCGTCGGCCCCCCAGATGCCGTCGCCCCACTCGATGACGTTGAGGTAGATCTCGAAGATACGCGCCTTCGACAACGCCGCCTCGAGCCGCCGCGCAATGATCAGCTCGCGCAGCTTCCGCAGCGGATCCCGCGACGGGGACAGGTAGAGGTTCTTCGCCAGCTGCTGCGTGATGGTGCTGGCGCCCCGAATCGCCCGGCCCCGCTCCCAGCTGGCCTGGATGGACTCGCGGATCTGCTCGACGTCAACGCCCTCGTGCTCCCAGAAGGCGGCGTCCTCCGCCACCAGCACGGCGCGCTTCAGGCTCTGCGAGATGCGCGAGTACGGCACCCATCGCTGCACGCGGCGCGTGGTGCGCCCCTCGCGCGCCGCCTCGGCGGACCGCAGCTCCATGAAGGCGGTGGACGAGGGGTTTGTCTTGACGAGCACGCGGACGTCCGGCAGCGTCAAGTAGACGTAGGCGACAACGGCGAAGCCGACGGCGCCGATAGCGAGCCCGGCACGGGCCACCCGTCGGCGTACGTTAGTACCGCGTTGTCCCCTTGGCATCCGCAACTGAAGGCCGACAGGACTCAATCCGCCGAAAAGAAAACGGGACTACCCCAATGAAGAAGTAGTCCCGAGTGGTCAGTGCCTGAGGCGCGCACTACGAACGGTTAGCGCGTCTTCATCGCCTCCGCAGCTTTGATGGCCTCTTCCTTTATCTCTTTGAGCCGTGGTGCTCGCAGGATCCTCGTGTCGTTCGCATTCTCGGTCGCGTTCGCTTCGTCGTTGCGACCCGATTGCAGGGCGGAGGGCATATCGTCGTGGCCCTCGTGACACAAGATATAGCTAATCTTGTAGCTGTCATCGAGGGTCATCTCATACAGCGCGGTGTACGGCCGCACATAGACCCCGGGGTCGTCCACGGTGTAGCGGTACTCCATCTTGTCGGGGCCCGTCCGCGTGAACCGTTCAGTCAAGGTGAGTGTTTCGCCGGTTCCCGGGTAGTTGCCTCCATAACTGGTGATCACCGGACCAGGGTACTGGACATTCGTGGTGACCACGACGAGGGTGTTCCCTTCCCAGTGGCCGCGCGAGACGCCCATCCACGACCGAAACTTTTTGGAGAGCGCGGGACGCCCGTCGAGCGGGATGATCCGAGAGCCCGCCATCCCGCCGCCGATCCCCGATTCGGGGTCCACGATCGTGATGTAGTCCTGAGTTTGCACAAGGCGGTAGGGCCCACCCGGGCCGGCGCCGCCGCCGCCGCCGCTCGCGCCTCCATCAACGGTCCCTTCTGATGCGGTAAACGCAAACGCGCGCGGCGCGCCGCGTTGTGCCATGCCCCAGTTGGCCATGACAGGCTGAGCAAGAAGACCGAAACACCTTTCACTGACCGGTCGGTCGACCGTCCAGTCCGAATCACCGCGCCCAAGCGTCACCGCCTCCCGGTATTCGTAGTACTTCACCTGCTCCAGCGTCCACCCAGGAACATGGCCGTCCGGCGGATCGATAATCGCCGACGTCCGCTTGGAGAACTTTTGCTTCTCCGGCGAATACCCAAGGACGGAGTTGTAGTTGGGCTGGTTGCGGAACCCCCGGTTCTCCTGCTTGCCCTGCCGTCGGAGCTCATTCTGGCGCTCCGCATTCTCTTCCCTCTTGCGGATTTCCTCGTCCGTGAAGAACTCCCTCGTCTCGCCTGCCCTGCGTTCGAAACTGGGATTCCCCCTGCTCCGCCAGTGGCCCTCGAGGTCAGGAGCCCCCCAGGGCGTCCGCGGCGGCGTATAGGTCGAGGCCGCATCATTACTTGCGGCAGCAGGCGCCTGACCCGCCAGCGGGACCGACGCGATTACGGCCAGCACCGCAGTCGAAGCACCCAGAAGCACCAGACGACACTTCATACGACAACTGCCTTTCATTCGGCACCTCCCGCCGCTGACGAGACTCCCCGCATTCGCCCGGTCCCGGACGGCTGCATCCGCCGAGGCGGCCCCCCCGGCCTGAACGCAGCCCTGGACCGCCCTCAAGGCCACTCCGCAAATCCTAGGTCGTGGGGGGGGTCACGTCAAGCGCAATCAGGTCACCCTGCCGTTCGCACTCGACGCCGATCTTCGCGATCTCCGAGGCAACTATCCGCGCACCACTATCTTGATCCGCGTGCCCTGTTGCGGCTGCGAGCCGGGCGTCGCGTTGTTCATGATCGCCAGCGTCGCGGGCTTGATGGCACCGCCCGAGCGTTCCGCGATCGATTGCCACGTGTCTCCGGCGCGCACGACGTACAGGTCCACACGATCGGGATGAATATCCTCGGCTTCCTTTGCTGACAGGCGCCGGAACGAGCGGATGCTGGCGAGAAAGGCGCCATCGGCCTGTTGGAAGGCGCCGGGCGGCACAAGCCCGGCCACGACGTAGACCTTGCCCTCGTACATGATGTGCGCGGCACGCGTAACCACCGCGCCGAGACCCTCGACCTGCCCCTGGTAGACGCCCACAAACGCGTCGAGGCCGTTGATCGAGGCGCGCTCCCCCCGGGACGCGCGGAACCCGGCGTTCCCCATGCTGTTCAGCGCGATCTCCTCGATTGTCCGCCCCTGTGGCTTTTCGACGAGCTCCAGGAGCATGAAGATGTCGGCGCCGGGTGCCTTGGCCACCACCTCCTGCGGACTGTTCGCGATCTCCCACTGGTCGGGAAAATCAATCCGGAAGCGAAGCACCGGATGCAGAAAGGCGCTGCCACGGGCCAGCCCCTGCTCCGGATTGTCTCCGTAGAGGATGCCGTCGATCCGTTGTATCAGCGCGTCGCGGTTGGTGGCGAAACTGCCCCCGGCGGCCTTGATCTTTTGGACCGTGGGCTGAATATCGTCCACGCGGGACAGCGGGTCAGGGTGCGTGGACAGCCAGTTCGGCACGCCGCGCCGGTCCCCCGCCGCTTCGTCGAGCCGGCCGAGCGTGGAAAGAAACCCGGGCATCGCCGCGGGATCCCACCCAAGGGTTGATTCGTAGCGCGCGCCAAGCCCGTCTGCCTGGATCTCGTCATCGCGGCCGTACTTCAGGAACAGGACGCCAAGCGCCTGGCCCGTCAGGTCGCCAAAGGGGCGCGCCGCGGGCACGAAAATCCCGAGCGCCAGAAGGCCGACCTGCCCGGTGATCTGCCGCGTGTATTGCTGCGCCGAGTGGCGCGCCGTCACGTGGCCGATTTCATGGCCAATGACGCCGGCCAGCTCCGCCTCGCTGTCGAGGAACGGCAGGATGCCGCGCGTGATGTAGATGCCGCCGCCCGGCACCGCAAACGCGTTCACCGCGGGGACATCGACGACGGTGAAGCGCCACGGCAGGTGGGGACGCTCGGAGATCTTCGCCATGCGCTGGCCGATCTCGTTGACATAGCGCTGCAGCTCGGGATCGTTGTAGACCCCCATCTCCTTCTTGATCTCGGGATCGGACTCCTGCGCGATCGAAATTTCCTGCGCCTCGCTCATGAACGTAAGCTCGCGACGGCCGGTGACGGGATTGGTGGCGCAGGCGGCCACGAGCGCGAGGAGCGCAACCGGCACGATGACGCGTGGGTTCATGGTCTTCAATTGCGCAAGATTGGAACCTTCTCGAGCGCGCCGAGCGCGTCGAGCTGCTCGCGCAGCAGGTCGCGGGTCTGCGGCGATACCGGGCGCAGCGGCGGCCGCGGCGGCCCGGCAGCAAACCCCATCAGTTCCAACGCGGCCTTGAGGCCGGGTACGCCATGGAGCCCGCCCACGGATCTGGCGAGCGGCATGAGGCGGCGCTGCAGCGCGCGCGCCTCGTCCAGGCGCCCTTCGTCCAGCAGCGCCTTCATGCTCACAATCTCGCGCGGCACGAGCGTGGCAAGCGCCAGGATGGTGCCGTCACAGCCGGCGCAGAAGGCGTGAAACAGCGTCGTGGCCGAGCCGGCAAGCACGGTGAAATCATCCGGCGTTCGCGCGACGTACTCGGCAATCTGGCCGATGTCGCTCCCCGAGTCCTTCATGCCGGCGATGTTTGGATGCAACGCGAGCATCTCCACCGCTTCGGGCGCCAGGCTCACACCCGTAAACATCGTCACGTTATAGAGCAGCACCGGCACCCGCGAGGCGTCGGCCACCTCCGTGTAATGACGGACGAACACGTCGGTGGTCATCTGCGATTTGAAGAACGAGGGCGTTCGCACGAGCACGGCGTCGACGCCGGCCGCCGCGGCCCGCCGCGTGGCGGCAATGGTGGCTTTGGTTGATTCGCGCCCCGTCCCGGCAATCAGCGGGCGGCCGCTCGGCACCTCGCTGCGGACGATGTCGATGAGCCAGTCCGCTTCGGCATCGTCGAGCTGCGGCGCCTCGCCGTTGGATCCGAGCACCACGAGGCCCGTCAACGGCGTCGTCATCCATCGCGCGACATTGCGGCGCAGGCCTTCTTCATTGATGGTGCCATCATCGCCAAACGGCGTGATGATCGGCGTGAAGACGCCCTCGAACCGCTGGGTCGCCGCCGCGCACGCCTGCACGGTGGGGTGTAACGGCTTCATGGCTCCAATTGTACAGGCGCGCGGGCCGGCGTAAGGGCTGGCTTCAGCCGGTTCGTCATGGCGTCACGCTGAGGCTGTCGGCGTTCCAGAGCACGGGCGGCCGCAGCACCGACGGGATCACGCCCCGAAGGCGCAGGCTGTAGGCATAGTACATGCGCGGCGCCGCGAAATAGAGCACCGGCAGGTTCTCGGCGAAGATGCGCTGGACGAGATTGAACTGCTGCCGGCGCCGATCGAGATCGAGCGCCGCCGCCTGCTCGAGCATCAGCGTGTCGATGCGCCGCTCCCACTCGTTGGTGGGTATCCGCTGCGCCAGGTTCCAGAAATGCGCGGAGCCGGCGCTGAGCCAGAAATCCATGTTGCCCGCCGGGTCGAGGTCGGTCGTCACCGGCCGGTAGTACATCGCGTCGTAGTCGCACGCGAGCATGCGCTCAATCATGGCGCCGAACTCGAGCGGCGCGATGTCGAGCGCTATCCCGACGCGCGCCAGTTCCTCGCGGAGCACGGAAGTCCCGCGCACGTACCACTCGATGCCGCGCTGCGTGATCACCGTGAACCGCGCCTCCGCGCCGCCGGCATCCTCCACCACTCCGTTGCCGTTGCGATCCTCCAGGCCGATACCCTGCAGCAGCGCCCGTGCCCGCGCGTCGTCATGAAGATATCGCGGGACGTCGGGCCAGAACCACCGGGTGTTGCCCGGCGTGACCGGACCCCACACGGGCACGGCCGCGCCCAGGAAGACGGTCTCGGCGAACGCTTCGCGGTCGACGGCGTACGAGATCGCCTGGCGGAACTCCGGCCGCTGCACGAAGGCGAAGCGCGGATCGGTGCGCTTGGCGTCCGGCTTCAGACAGAACCAGAACGCATCGGCATCCGGCCCGACGCCCAGCTCGATGAGTTGAAGCCGCCCTTCCTCCTCCGCGCGGCGGATCGGCACGTAGTCTTCCGGCCCGAGCTCGCCGGAGGTGAGGTCGATCTCGCCGGACTGGATCCGCAGCAGCTCCGCGTTCTGCTCCGGCACGACCTGGAGGACGATGCGGTCGAGGTACGGCAGCGCCGTACCGTCTTGCGCTTTGCGCCAGTAGCGTGGGTTGCGATCGAGCACCACGCGCTGTCCCGGCTGGTACTCGCGGAGCACGAAGGGGCCGGTGCCGACGACGTCCGCTGGGGGGGTGCCGGTGTTCCAGGCGGACGCGAAGGTGCCGGCCGCGAGCGCCGCCTCCAGCTTGTGCTTGGGCAGGATCGGCAAGCCGTCGAGCAGGCGCAGCCCCGGGCCCGACGGCCCCGCGAACGTGACGACCACCGTCCGCGGATCCGGCGCGGCGGCGCGGATCGGCTGCCCGCCCACCCTGAGGCTGCCGGCGAGCACGCTTTTCACCTTCGGGTCGTGCACGGCCCGCAGCGAAAACAGGACGTCGGCGGAGGTAAAGGGGGTCCCATCGGACCATGTGACGCCGGGCCGCAGGTGGAGGGTGTGCGTGCGGCCCTCCGCGCTCGACTCCCATGTTTCGGCCAGCCAGGGTTCGAGCTCGAACGTCGCGCGGTTGATGCGCACGAGCCGCCCCTGCATCAGGAAGGTCAGGGCTTCGGAGGTCTGGTCGCCGGCGACGAAGGGGTTGAAGGTGCGCGGCTCTGCACGGATCGACGCGACGATCTGTCCGCCGCGCGTGCCGCCGGCGTCCGGCGAGGGGCGGCTTCCCGGACGGAGGACGAGCAGAAGGGCGGCCAGCAGGCCCGCCGTCACGAGAACACCGACCAGGCGAGGCGGTCTGACCTTCAGGTTTCTGCTCCAGTATTCTGCTAGCGAGGCCAAGTTCTTGACCGCGATCACGAACCGCGCAAATTTCAACACATCAGTGTGCAGATTGCTCAACGCGGCACGGCTGCCGCGCGCGGCGGGGGCTAAGCATCTGGCTGCGCGCAAGGATCCGCCTCCGCGAAGCGGGTCCTGCCAATACGGTCTAAGCAACTGCTCGTCGGACATTTGCGGCGACGCAGCGCGCCGCTGGAGGTGCTGGCACCAACCCTGCCTTTGCAGCGGGTGGAGGCCGAGGTGTCCATCGCCGCACGGTCCATCGCAGCGCAGCTAGAGCCTGTCATAGAACCTGTCACTGACCTGCGTCTCGGACGCAGCGTATCGATCGATCAGGCCGCGCACCTGCTGAACGTGTCGCGGCGCACCGTGTACAACCGCATTCGCGAGGGCCGGCTGCATACGATCCGCACGCTTGGCGGCTCGCAGCGGGTGCTGGTCGAATCGCTGTACGAACTGGGCTTCCGGCCGCAGGCGTTTTCCACCTCGGCGTCGGCGGCGACGTTTACCGTCCGGCCGGCCCGTACCTAATCCACGAGCACGTATCCAAAGGCCTCCATTTGTCTCCACTAATGGCACACGCGCAGCGGACGGCAGCATCGGCAGTGAGGCTGAGGGTGTGCGCCGCGCTTGTCTGCGTCGCGGCGCTGCTCCTGCCCGCGAAAGAAGTACCGGCACAAGCCTCGGCACAAGGGCGGCGCGCCCGCGTGTCCGAGGACTTGCTCGAGCGGCTTCAGGCCGGCACGACCGAGGACACCTGCGTCCTCCTCACCGGCACCGAGGCGCAGGTGGACGCGCTCGCGGCGCGCCACGGGCTGCGCATCCACAAGCGGCTCCGCTCCGGCGCCGTGGTCCAGGTGTCCGCCGGCAGCCTGAGCGCGCTGGCCGATGACGACAGCCTCGAGTCCCTCTCCGGCAACTACCGCCTGCGCGCGCACATGGGCGTCACCACCGTCGCCATCGGCGCCGACCAGGTGTGGGTGGACGGCTGGGCGGAGGGCGCGAGCGGCGTCACCGGCGAAGGCGTTGGCGTGGCGGTCATCGACTCCGGCGTGGCCGATGTGCCCGAGCTGCGCGACCGGATCGTCGTGAGCGTCGACTTCACCGCGACCTCGAAGCGTTCGGGACAGCCTCTTGGGCGCACCTCGGACGACGGGTGCAGCGACTCGAGTTTGGCGGTGGGCGGGCGCGCCGGTGACGACAACGGGCACGGCACGCACGTGGCCGGAATCGTCGCGGCCTCCGGCGTCAACAGCAACGACGGCACGCGCGGCATGGCACCGGGAGCGCACATCATCAGCCTCAAGGTGCTCGATGCGGAGGGCGGCGGTTTCGCCAGCGACGTGATTGAGGCGATCGATTGGGCGATTGCCAACCGGGATCGCTACCGCATCCGCGTGATCAATCTATCGCTGGGCGGCCCGGTGCTGCAGCGCTGTGCCGACGATCCGGTGTGCCACGCCGTGGAACGCGCCTATCGCGCGGGGATTGTCGTGGCGGCGTCGGCCGGCAATAACGGTAAGGATGCCGACGGCAACGAAGTATTTGGCGGCATCACGGTGCCCGGCAACTCGCCGTTCGCGATCACCGTTGGCGCGCTCAATACGAAGGGGACGGCGTTTCGGTCCGACGACGTGGTGACGACCTACAGCTCGAGAGGGCTGACGCGATTCGACGGTCTGATCAAGCCCGACCTCGTCGCGCCGGGCAACAAGATCCGCGGGCTGCTCGCGCCCGGATCGACGCTGGCAAGGGAACACCCGGAGCTGGTGATCGACACGCCCGAGGGCAAGCGGCTGGAGCTGTCTGGCACGAGCATGGCTGCGGCGGTCGTGTCGGGGGCGGTCGCGTTAGTACTGGAACCGCTGCCGCCGGTGCATCCGGAAGGCATTAGGCATCTTCTTCAACAGACCGCAAGCGCGCTACCAGGTACCCTTGCTGTTCAAACGGGTACGGGCAGTCTAAACGTGCGCGCCGCTGTGGGTGTAATCGCAGGGCTAGGTTCTGAAGCACTCATTGCAGGCGAAACTACGCAGGCTAGCTTTGACAGCTTCTGCAACACGTCGACATGTGACATCTCCGCTGCTGGCCTGGTTTGGTCCGAAGGCCTGGTTTGGTCCGAAGGCCTGGTTTGGTCCGAAGGCCTGGTTTGGTCCGAAGGCCTGGTTTGGTCCGAAGG
>JACPPO010000146.1 GCA_016190945.1 Acidobacteriota bacterium
CACGGGGATCACTTCCTGTTCGACGTGAGACGCCCGGGCGTCTCCGAGAATCGTCATCGCACGCACGCCGTCATCGGCACCATCCGTGCGTCGCGCGGCATCGGCGATCGCGGGTCGGTGACGACGGGACTGGAGGGGGGAGCGGATTGGGTGCGCTCCAGCAATCTCGGCGACCACGATACTCGGCGCGTCAGCGGCTTTGCCGAGTGGCGGTACGCGCCCGCCGCGAGCATGCAGCTTGACGCCAGCCTTCGCGTCGATCGCTACACGGAGTTCGGGACCTCGTTGAGCCCATCGTTCGGCGTCGGCTGGTGGCCGTCCGCCCCGCTTCGGCTGCGGGCGTCAACCGGGCGGGCGTTCCGCGTGCCGACGTTTACCGAGCGGTACTACTCGGATCCTGCGAACTGGGCGCGGCCAGAGGTTCACGCCGAGACGTCGTGGGCGGGCGAGACGGGTGCTGATTTCTTCCCGTCGGAGAGCTGGGTGCTGACCGCGACGGTCTTCGGCCGAATCGATCACGACGTGATCGATTGGCTGCGGCCGACCACCGCGGAACGATGGCGGACCTACAACATCCGCGATGTCGACACCTTCGGCGCGGAAATCAGTGCGAGGAAAAACCTGCCGGACGGGTCGTTCATCCAGGTTGGCTACGCCGAGCTTGACGTGCGGGCCGCCGCAGTCACGCAGCTCTCGAAGTACGTGCTCGACTACGCGCCGCACAGCCTAGCGGTGACGGCGGCGCTCGCCCTGCCGTCAGCCATGCAGCTGGCGCCGCGCCTTGAATACAAGCGTCGCACGCGATCGACGGGAACCAGCGACTACGCCGTGATCGACCTGCGCGTGAGCCGTCGGTTCGGGGCGTATGAGGTGCGCGTCGAGGGCACCAACCTTGGCAGCGCCTCGTACCAGGAGGTCCTCGGCGTCGCGATGCCTAGCCGCGCGCTGACCCTGTCGGTGGCCTTTCGACCCTGACGTGGGGCGCACCTTCGCACTCTCGCATCATCACACCATCGCACCGCGTTGTGGTGGCGCAGGTTCCTGCTGCGTGAGGCAATGAAGGGTGCCAAGCCCCCAGACGAGATCGACGGCATGGATGCCGACGATTCGATGTGCCGGCATCAGGTCGGCGAGCGTGTTCAGGGCCACACGGTCGTTGGGGTCGTTGAACGTCGGCACCATCACCAGGCCGTTGGCGACATAGAAATTCGCGTAACTTGCCGGCAGGCGCTCCCCGTTCATCATCACGGGCCGCGGGAACGGCAGTCTGACGATCCTGAGCGGACCAACGTCGGCCTGCCTCGATGCCGCCTCGAGCCTGCGCAGGTTGTCCATCGAACGCGCGTGGTTCTCGTCCTTCGGGTCCTCCTCGACGGCCACCACCACCGTACCCACGTTCACGAATCGCGCCACGTCGTCGATATGCCCATGGGTGTCGTCGCCGACGCATCCCTCGCCGAGCCAGATCGTGCGGCGGACGCCAAGCCATTCCTGGAAGATGCGTTCGTAGTCAGCACGCCCGAGACCCGGATTTCGGACTTGCACGTCGGTCAACAGCCACTCCTCCGTGACGAGCAGCAGCCCCTGTCCGTTGACCTCGATGCCACCGCCCTCCAGCACGATGCGCTCGTTCGTGTCGGCGCGGCGCGGCTCCTCACGAGGCAGGCCGGTCAGGCGCGCGATGACGGGTCCTACGCCCGCGTCCTGCCGCCAGTTGGGGTACTTTGCCCATCCGCTAAAGGCCCAGTTCAGCAAGACGACGTCGCCGCGTCCGTCAATAACGCTCGTGGGGGCGGAATCGCGCAGCCAGACGCGGTCGGTCGCTCCCTCGTACAGCGTGACGCGATCTCGGCGCACGTCATGGGCGCCCAGGGCGACCCGCGCGGCCTCCAGGACATCGCGGTTGTGGCACAGGATCTCAACGGCCTCGTGGTCCGCGAGCACGCGGGCGATTTCCGCGTACGCCCACGGGATCGCCCCGAGTTTGCCGGGCCAATCAGGCTCGTGATGGGGCCAACTGATCCAGGTCGCCTTGTGCGGCTCCCATTCGGCGGGCATTCGGAATCTCATACGAATGCCCAAAGCCCAAGGCCTAAAGCGCGCAACCGCATTGGTCTTACGTGCCGAGATATCGATTCAGGATCGGGCCGTACGCGTCCAGGCGGCGGTCGCGCAGGAACGGCCAATTGCGGCGCACGGTTTCGATGAGCGCGGGATCGCACTGCGCGACGACGATCTCCTCATCCTCGCCGGCTTCGGCTACGTAGCGGCCGAACGGATCCGCAATAAAGGAGCGGCCGAAGAACGTGATCCCGCTGGTGCCGGGCTCGTCCTCGTGGCCGATGCGGTTGGGTGAAGCGACGTACACGCCGTTGGCAATGGCATGCGCCCGCTGGATGGTGCGCCACGCGTCCACCTGCGCGCGGCCCCATTCGTCTTTCTCCGCCGGATGCCAGCCGATTGCGGTCGGATAGAAGAGCACCTGCGCGCCCATGAGGCTCGTGATACGCGCGGCTTCCGGGTACCACTGATCCCAGCAGATCAGCACGCCGATCGTGGCGTGGCGTGTCTTCCAGACCTTGAACCCTGTCGCGTCGCCCGGCGTGAAGTAATACTTCTCGTGGAACAGCGGGTCGTTCGGGATATGCATCTTCCGGTAGACGCCAAGGAGGCTCCCGTCCGCGTCGATGATGGCGGCGGAGTTCCGGTAGATGCCGGCCGTCTGGCGCTCGAAAATCGGGACGATGATGACGGACGCGAGCTCGCGGGCGATTGCCTGCATGGCTTCCGTCGTTGGACCCGGAATCGGCTCCGCGAGATCGAAGCGGTCGGACCGCTGCGACTTGCAGAAATACGGGGCGTCGAACAGCTCCTTCAGGCAGATGATCTGCGCACCGCGACGGGCGGCCTCGCGGACCAGCCGCTCGGCCCGTCGGATGTTGCCCTGCACGTCCGCATCCGCGTGGTCCTGGATGATCCCGATGGTGAACATCTGGCCCTATGCTAGCCTTGCTGAATCGAAGGATGAAGACAAAACCGCTCCGCGTCGCGCTCCTCGGCTTCGGCACCGTGGGCGGGTCCGTCGCCAGGATTCTGAGCGAACGACCCGAACTCGCCGATCGCCTCCAGCTCACCTACATCTTCAACCGCGGCATCGCGCGCAAGCGTGCCGCCTGGGTCCCCTCGTCCGTGGCCTGGACCGAAGATGTCGATGAACTGTTCAGGTCCAAGCCGGACGCGGTTGTGGAAGTCGTCGGCGGCATCGATCCGGCCGGCGGCTGGGTGCGCCGCGCGCTGCAGCAGGGCGCCGCTGTGGTCACGGCGAACAAGATGCTGCTCGCGGCACACGCACCGGAGCTGCTGCATCTCGCGGTGATGAACCACACGCAGCTCCGCTTTGAGGCGGCCGTCGCCGGGGGCGTGCCGCTGATCCATGGCGTACGGGAAGGGCTCGCCGGTGACCGGCTACTGCGTGTGGCTGGCATTCTCAACGGCACGTCGAACTACGTGTTGAGCAGGATGGCCAGCGGCAACGAGCCGATGGCCGCCGTTCTCGACGACGCCCGACGCCTCGGCTACGCGGAAGCGGATCCCAGCGCCGATATCGACGGCGAAGATGCGGGGGCGAAGCTCGTCGTGCTCGCGGGCATCGCATTTCGTCGCCACCTGCGCCTGCCCGATATCCCGAGACGGTCGATCAGGGCGATCTCCGCCGCCGACTTCCGCTATGCCAGCCGGCTTGGCTGCACGATTCGGCAGATCGCGATGGTTGAGACGAAAGGCGACGGATTCCACGCCTTTGTCGGACCGGCCCTGGTCCTTCGCGGCTCGAATTTCGGGCTCAACATGGGCGCGAACAACGTCGTCACCATCGCCGGCTATTACGGTGGTGAGAACAGTTTTAGTGGCGCCGGAGCTGGCGGGCCAGCGACCGCCGTGGCGGTCGTGTCCGATCTCCTGTCGCTGACCGAGCGCGAGCGAGATCACGGCGAGGAATGGCTGCCCGCGCGCGCGGTGCCCCCGCCGGCGAGGCCCTATTACTTGCGCTTTGTCGTGCGGGACCGCCCGGGCATCCTGGCGTCAATCGCGGCATCGCTGGCGCATCAGGGCATCAACCTTGATGCGGTGCTGCAGGAGCCAGGCTATCCAAAGGGCGCGCTGCCGTTCGTGATCACCGTCGAGGCGTGCGAAGAGGTCGCGCTTGGGAAGGCGGTCCAGGAAATCGCCGCTGCCGACTTTCATGCCGAGGCGCCGCTGGCGATCCCGATGCTCTTGGGCGAGGACCCGCGGACGTGATATCTTTTTTGATTCGTGTCACTTAAGAGCCATGCCTATCCCTCGGCAGGCGATGTGAGGGTGCCGGCCTCCGTCGCCAATCTGGGTGGCGGATTCGATACCCTTGCGGTCGCGGTCCAACTGTATTTGCGCCTCCGGATCATCGAAATTCGCGAAGACGAGGGGACCAGGCTCACGGTGGTGAACAGCACCCCGCCGGTCAGCGGCAGGAACGCGGTCGAGCGGGCATTCGAGGCGATCGCGCGCTGGACGGGGCTGCGCGCCCCATCGGTCTTTGTCGAAACCGACAGCGAGATTCCGATGGCGGCCGGTCTTGGCAGCAGCGCGGCGGCGGCAGTCGCCGGCTTGCGCACGTTCGAGCGTGTCACCCAGCCGCTGCCGGAAGGCGTGCTGCTGGCGGTGGCGACGTCGCTTGAAGGGCACGCGGACAACGCGGCGGCCGCCCTGCACGGCGGGCTGACGTCTGTCGTCGAGCGGGAGGGGCGGGAGCCGCTCGCATTGCGATGGGCGTGGCCCGAGCAAGTGCGTTTGATTGTCGCCACGCCTTCCGGCGGTCTCGCAACGTCAACGGCGCGCGCAGCGCTACCCGAGGCAGTGTCACGGAAGGACGCGGTGTTCAACCTGCAGCGGGTGCTCTCGCTCGTTCACGCGCTGCACTGCGGCGACTACGGGCGTTTGCGTGAAGCCGTTGAGGATCGGTGGCACCAGCCGGCCCGCGCGGCTCTTGTTCCCCAGCTGGCCGCCGCGCTGGCGCTCGAGGATCCAGAGATTCTCGGGACGTTTCTCTCGGGCGCAGGGCCATCCGTTGCGCTGCTGGCTCGACGCGATTTTGGCCGCATCGAGCAGCTGCTCGCCTCAACGTACGAGCGTACGGGTTGTCCGGCGACAATCAGGACGCTCGGTGTGCACCAGGCGTTGGAGGCGGTCCCTGAAACGCTCGCCTCGGCGCATGGGAGAACCCTATGAAATTCGTCGCGGGGCTGACCTGCCACCTGTGCGGGGCAACGTATCCCGCCGAGGCGTTGTGGGTCTGCGTGGAGTGCCTCGGTCCCCTCGAAGTGTCGTACGACCACGCGGCGATACGCGGCGTCGTCAGCCGCGGCCTGATCGAATCGCGGCCGCCGTCCTTGTGGCGCTACCGCGAGCTGCTTCCGGTCGAGGAGCCGCGCACCGGTCTTCATTCGGGTTTCACGCCGCTCGTGCGCGCGACTCGTCTTGCGCGTGAGCTTGGGCTCGACGAGCTGTACATCAAAGACGATTCGGTGAACCATCCGACCTTTTCCTACAAGGACCGGGTCGTGTCGGTCGCGGCGACCCGCGCCGTTGAGCTGGGCTTCCAGGTGTTCGGGTGTGCGTCGACCGGCAACCTGGCCGGAAGCGTCGCCGCCCACGCGGCGCGCCTCGGGCTTCCGTGCTACGTCTTCATCCCCAACGATCTGGAGCCGGCCAAGATTCTCGGCGCCGCGATCTACGAACCGCACGTTGTAGCCGTCGAAGGCAACTACGACGACGTGAACCGGCTGTGCACGCAAATCGCGGATCGCTACGGGTGGGGATTTGCGAACATCAATCTGCGCGCCTACTACGCCGAAGGCGCCAAGACGATGGGCTTTGAGATTGCCGAGCAGCTCGGATGGCGCTTCCCCGACCACATCGTGTCGCCGGTTGCGGGCGGGACGCTCCTGCCGCGCATTTTCAAGGGCCTTCGCGAGCTGCGCGACGTCGGGCTCGTCAGCGGCCAGTTGCCGAAGATTCATGCCGCGCAGCCCTCCGGCTCCGCGCCTGTGATCAAGGCGATTGAAGCCGGCCTGGAGTTCCCGGAGCCGGTCAAGCCGAACACGATCGCGAAGTCGCTGGCGATTGGGAATCCGGCCGATGGATTCCAGGTCGTAAGGGTGGTAAAGGAGACCGGCGCGACCGGGGCCATGGTGAGCGACGAGGAGATCCTGGACGCCGTCCAGCTCCTGGCCCGGACGGAGGGCATTTTCGCGGAGGCCGCCGGCGGGACCACGCTGGCGGCCACGCGCGCGCTCATCAGGCGCGGCGTCATCAAGTCCAGCGAGTCCGTGGTGGTGTGTATCACCGGAAACGGCTTCAAGACCGCCGACGTGATGTTCGACCGGGTCGCGCGGCCGACCCAGATCGGCCGCGGACTGGCCGATTTCGAGCGCGTGCTTGGCTCACAGATTGGCGTCGTGGCCGCCGCTGCGGCGCGCGCGTAAATACGCTTCGAAATCGCGTCGAGCCATAAGTAAGTGTTCCCGAGCGGAATTTGACGTTTCGGGGCCCCAGGTTATAGAATCCGGACGTCATGTTGTCCAGTTGCGGCCGGCCGGCTGCCTGTTACTGTACGAGGACCTGTCAGGTCCGGGCGCTGTCGGTCCGTCGCGTGGGTAACGATTAACGAACCCGACAACACGCACACGATCGAAAGCCCGGAACCGAAATTCCGGGCTTTTTGTTTTTTTGGAGACGATGTTTCCAGTTTTTCTGAACCTCGAATCGCGCCGCGTCGTCGTGGTCGGCGGCGGGCCAGTGGCGGCCGGCAAGATCGAGGCGTTGCTGGCGGCCGGCGCGGACGTGACCGTGGTCGCGCCCCACGTGCGGCCGGAGATCGAGCGACCCGGGGTGCAGGTAGTCCGCCGACGCTTCGAAGACGCCGACTTGAACGGCGCGTGGTGGGTAGTCGCGGCCGCGCCCCAAGACGTCAATAAGCAGGTGCTGGCTGCGGCGGAGGCACGGCAGATCTTCGTGAACGCAGTCGACGACCCCGGCCATGCCACCGCCTATCTCGGTGGAGTCGTGCGCCGGCACGGCGTTACGGTGGCGATTTCCACCGACGGCCGCGCACCGGCGCTGGCGGGGCTGCTGCGCGAGGCGCTGGACGCCTGGTTGCCCGGCGATCTCGATGAGTGGATGGCGGCGGCCGATGAGGCGCGGCGCACGTGGAAAACGGAGGCGGTGCCGATGGACCAGCGCCGTTGGCAGCTGCTTCAGACGTTGAACAGGTTGTATGCCGAGCGTACGAGGTAGCGTGTCGCTCGTCGGTGCCGGCCCGTGGGATCCCGAGCTCTGGACGGTGCGCGCGGTGCGGCGCCTTGAAGAGGCCGACCTAGTGCTGTACGACGCCCTGGTCGATGTGGAGGCGCTGCGGCGTGCGACCAAGGCGCAGTGCTTCTGCGTCGGCAAGCGCGCCCGCCGTGACAGCGTACCGCAAGAGACCATCCACCGCCTGATGATTCGCGCGGCGAAGCAGGGCAAGCGGGTGGTCCGCCTGAAGGGCGGGGACCCGTTCGTCTTTGGGCGCGGCGGGGAGGAAGCGCTTGCGCTGGTAATGGCCGGCGTGCCCTTCGAGGTCGTTCCCGGGGTCACGACCGCCGTGGCGGCACCGGAGCTCGCGGGAATCCCGGTGACGCACCGCGGCATCGCGTCGGCGTTTCTCGTGTTGGCGGGTCACACGGCGGACGCCGTTGATAACACGCTGCGGTCCGTGCGGCCGAATACGGTGTCGATGGTCATCCTGATGGGCGTCGGCGCGCGGGCAGACCTTGCGTCGAGGGTGATGGCGCACGGCTGGTCCGCGGACACCCCGGCGGCCATTGTGTGCGGGGCGTCGACGCCGGACGCCTGGACGTGGACCGGGACGCTCGTGCAGCTCGGCGGGGCGACGCCGCCCGCCGGCCTTCCCGGCGTGCTGGTCATCGGCGAAGTGGTGCGGGTACGTGAGGTGCTGGCGACGGCATCCAGGGCGGAACAGGCCGACACTGAGGTGAGTTATGGCCGTAACGGATGAGGCGCCGACGTTCGGACGGGGACGTCCGTCGTTCGCCAACGAGCGGGACGTCGACGAGTTCGTCGATACCTTGAGGCGCTACGAGAACGGCGAAATCTCCGCCGACGACTGGCGGCGGTTCCGCCTCCTGCGCGGCACCTACGGGCAGCGGCAGGACGGGGTGCAGATGATGCGGATCAAGATTCCGCAGGGCATCGTCACCGGCGGCCAGCTTCGCACGCTCGGCGACGTCGCGGCGAAGTACTCGCGCGGCTTTGGCCACGTAACGACCCGCCAGAACATCCAATATCACTTCGTACTGTTGAAGGACGCCGAGCTGGTGATGCGCGACCTCGCCGAAGTGGGCATGACCACGCGCGAGGCCTGCGGCAACTCGGTGCGCAACATCACCGCGTGCCCGTATGCCGGCGTCGCCCACGACGAGGTGTTCGACGTGACGCCGTACGCCGAGGGGATGACGCGGTATTTCCTCGGACATCCGCTTGCGGGCTCGTTGCCGCGCAAGTTCAAGATCGCGTTCGAGGGCTGTCCTCACGATCATGCGCTGGTCTCCATTCACGACCTCGGGTGGTTCGCGCGCAGCGTCAACGGCCGGCGCGGCTTCCGGCTGACTATCGCCGGCGGCACGTCGATTCTGCCGACCTCGGGGTACCTGCTGTACGAATTTCTCCCCGCCGAACAGATGCTCGAGGTGGCGGAAGCGATCGTCCGGGTGTACCACCGCCTCGGCGACCGCCAGCACCCCCAGCGGAACCGCATGAAGTTCCTCATTCGTCAGCTCGGATGGGACGCGTGGCGGCAGAAGTTCGACGAGACGCTGGCGGAGGTTCGTTCGGAGGGCGGTGTCCCTTTCAATGCGAGCGCGGTCGCCTCGGCGCTTGAACGCGCGCCGGACTGGCCCGCATCGCCGGCTCCCTCGCTCGAGAAGGTCAAGCGGACGGTGGCCGGCGTGGACGTCCACGGCCCGGGGATCATGCCTGGGACCGTGAAGCTGCAGACGTTCGCCGACGCTTATCTCAGATGGATGCACACCAATGTCGGACTTCAGCGCCAGGCCGGCTTCGTACACGTGACCGTGCGCCTGCCGCTGGGCGACATGACCGCCGGCCAGATGCATGTGCTGGCCGACCTCGCGGAGGCGTACGGCGACGGCACGGCGCGGCTCACTATCGGACAGAACGTGTTGTTCCGATGGGTGAAGGTTGGCGCGATCCAGGAGCTGTATCAGCGATTGCAAGCGGCGGGACTCGGGTCGGCCGGAGCGAACACGGTTGCCGACGTGGTGAGCTGTCCTGGTGCCGAAAGCTGCCGCCTGGCGGTCACGCAGTCGCGCGGACTCGGACGCATCTTGACCGAATACCTGGATCGTCGCCCGGAATTGGTGGCGCTCGTCCAGGAAGGGGACATCAAGATCAGCGGCTGCCCCAACGGCTGCGGCCAGCACCACATTGCCGCCATCGGCTTCCAGGGGAGCGTCCGCAAGGTGGGCAACCAGGCGCTTCCGCAGTATTTCGTCTTGGTCGGCGGCGGCAGCACCGAGTCAGGCGCGCAATTCGGGCGGGTGGTGTCGAAAGTCCCGGTCCGCCGCCTGACGACCGCGATCGATCGGCTGCTGACGCTCTACCAGGAGCGGCGCGACCCGGGCGAATCGCCGGGTGCGTTCTTCAGGCGTATCCCCGCGGCGACCGCAACCGACGCGTTGAAGGATCTCGCGCAGGTTCTGCCGAATGAGACAACCGCAGACGACTATATCGATCTGGGCGAAACGGGGACGTTCGAAATGGTCGTGATGGACGGGGAGTGCGCCTCGTAGCCGGTAGTCGGCTAGTTAGGAGTTGGCAGCGCTACCAACCACCGTGTTATCGCTCGCGAAAACGCTCGATTCGTTTCTCGTCCTCGGGCGTTTCGGTGTCGCGCGGGTTGACATCGCGTTCCGACGTCCTCGCCGACTGTGGCACTGTGCCTGATCCGTCGGAAGAGCAGGTGAGCGCGTGTCCGGCGCTGCGGGTGCCTCGGTCATCGTTCCTCTCCAGTACTATCCCACCTATAATCGCGTACGATTCGAAACATAGATGGGAAAGCTGAAGATCATCGTGCTATACGACCGAGTCCTCGTGGACGATACCGAGGCGCCGGCGACCGGCGACAAGGCGCCCGTGGTGCGCACGCTCGACAGGAAAGAGGTCGAGGAGGAGGTCACCGAAGCTCTGACCAAGCTCGGTCACGACCCGGTGATGTACGAGCTCGACGGCACCCAGAAGAGCCTCCTTGGCCTTGCCAAGGTGGAATGCGACCTTGTGTTCAACCTGGCGGAATCGTTCGCCGACGACGACACGGCCGACTTCAAGATTGCCGCGTTCCTCGAATTGCTCGGGAAGAAGTACACCGGCACCGGCACCAACGGGTTGATGCTGGCGCAGGACAAGGCGGTCGCGAAGAAGATCTTCGCATTTCACGGCATCCACACGCCGACATTTGCGAAGTCCTACCGCGGCCGGCTCGATTTCTCCCACGATCTCCAGTTTCCCGTCATCGTGAAGCCGGCCCGCGAGGACGGCTCCATCGGCATCGAGTTCAGCGCGGTGGTGAACTCCATCCGCGAGCTGATGGAGCGGATGGACTGGCTCCATGCCAACTTCGATTCGCCTGTCCTGATCGAGGAGTACATCGAGGGCCGGGAGATGTACGTCGGCGTGATCGGCAACGACAATGCGGAAGCGCTGCCGATTGTGGAACTGGACTTGTCCAAACTGCCCGGCGGCACGCCGCGCATTGCGGCGGCAGAGGTGAAGTGGGGCAAGGGCACCAAGACGTACCGGGATACGAAGTCGGCGATTGCGACCGACCTGCCGGAAGAAACGACGCAAACGTTGCAGCAGACTGCCATTGCCGCGTATCAGGCGCTGGAGCTTCGGGACTACGGCCGCGTGGATATGCGGCTGCAGGCTGATGGCCGGGTGCAGGTGATCGAAGTCAATCCGAACCCGTGGCTCAGCTCCCGCGCGGAGTTTGCCATGGCGGCGCGCAAGTCCGGGCGAACCTACACGCGCCTGGTCGAAGAGATCATCGAGCTAGCCACGGCCCGGGCCTAGGGCCGTACCCGTCCGTCCACCTTCCATAAATAGAGCGTTCGGGATTGGCCGTCTGCGCTTGTGAAGACATCGACAACATCCGGGTCCCAGTCACCCATCGCGAAGTTGTGCGACACGATGCGGGCACCGGGTCGAAGCTGCCGAGTGAGAATCGGCCGGAGCTGCACGTTTTGCGCGGACAGCAAGTACAGCGTAACGACCGTCGCCTCGGATACATCCGTGTCCAGCGCGTCCTGGAGCTTGAACGTGACCAGGTGCTCGACCTGTGCGCGGGCGGCGTTCCGTTGCGCCTCAGCGATGCGCACCGGGTCGATGTCCACCCCGACGCCGTGGGCCCCGAACTTCTGCGCCGCGGCGATGACGACGCGGCCATCGCCGCAGCCCAAGTCGTACACCACGTCGCGCGAGGTGACCGTAGCCAGCGCGAGCATCCGGGCGACGACATCCGGAGGCGTGGCCACGTACGGCGCGCGAGGAACCTGCGGCGCCGCCACGCCAAGCAGCAAAGCCAGAAGCAAGTGGGCCATTGACCGATTTTAGCGACGGTTCCGAAGAAGGAGCCCCACGTCCATACGCCCGTAGGCTTGGGCCGCCTTCGGGATGAGACCGACGGTCTCGGCCTCGGCTGTCGCAGCAGAGGACGCAAGCGGGTCTGGCGCGTCATTTCGTGAAGCCGCCGCTCAAGTCCCCACGAATCCGAGGGTTACGGCCCGCTTGGGCCGTGGCAGCCAGCGTACGCGGCGCCAGCCCACGGTCAAACGGCAGGATTAAACGGCAGGGTTAAGGTGCCAAAATGGGCTCATTCTTGGCCATTTCCCGTTGATCTTGGCCAGAACGTGCGCTATACTGACCAGTGCTGTTCCAGGCACGAAACCGGTCCTACCACCAACCTAATCCTGCTACGGGGGAAACGTGACATTCCAGGTCGGCGACAAGGTCATCTACCCAAATCATGGGCTCGGCATCGTCGAACGCGTCGAAGAGAAGACTATCCTGGGTACCACCTGCGGCTTTTTCCACCTGCACATCGTGTCCAACGACACCACGGTGCTCGTGCCCGTCGCGAACGTCGACGGCGTCGGTCTTCGCAAGGCCGTTACAGACGAGGAAGTGGAGCGGCTGTTCGAACTCCTCGGCGACGGCCGGATCGATAACCATCAGAACTGGAAGGGCCGCTTCAAGGACAATTCCGACAAGATGCGGACCGGCTCGATCTACGACATGGCGGACGTGCTCAAGAGCCTGACGTTCCTGAGCAAGTCCAAGAGCCTCTCGTTCCGCGAGAAGCGCATGCTCGATCGCGCCAAGGCGCTCATCATCTCCGAGATCTCCGAGGTCGTGCGCGCGAAGGCGCTCGAAGTCGAGCAAAAGGTCGATCGCGCGCTCGAAAAATGCTTCATGGTCAAGGCGCGCAACATGGCGCGCGTCACCGCGCGCGCCAAGATCACCAAGCCGGTCAAGGCGAGCGTCATGGCCGCGGCGCCGCGCCGTGCGGCGCGCGCCTCGTAAGCTTCGCCCAACTGACTCCAGCGTTCTTCGCCGCCCGGGAGTTCGTCTCCCGGGCTTTTTGTGTGTGCGCCAGGCATGGCGCGCCGCGCCGTGGCTGGCGGGGCGTATATGCGGCGGGTGGCACGCGACGATTCCGGCGGACCCGAGGCTCAGCCCCTCATCGAGCAAGTCGTGCGGCGAGAAAACCTCGTCGCCGAGCACGCGCGCGTAGTGCCGGAACGGTGCGGCACCAGGCGTCGACGGCACGTCAGTCGGCGACCTGCCGGCCTACTGTCGGCAGTACGGGTCGCGCATCCGGGGGCAGCGGCTCAGCGGCACGTATCTCCCGCAGCCCGTGCGGTGCGTAGACATCCCCAAACCGACGGACAAGGGACCGTTTGTCACTCGAGCGGAGACGTCGTAGGTCGCGCTGCAGTTACTTGAGAGATCCTGCTCGATTGGCGTTTTCTTGTTCCCTTTTGAGATGTCGTAGGTAAGAGGCTTCGCCCTGTGCGGCCGCCAGGCGCGCGCTGATAACCGCAAGCTCCAGCTTGGGAGTCTCGGCGGCGGGCTGCCGAACGAGAGTGACGGCTACCCAAGAGCAATCGCGGCGATGAACATGACAGTATCAAGTGTAGCGGAGTGACGAGTGCTTCGCACGCCTTAAGCGCTCTCGGGCGGCGAAGCCGCCGAGTCGAATGGTGGGCGCGGATGGAATCGAACCATCGACCCCCCGCGTGTGAAGCGGATGCTCTACCGCTGAGCCACGCGCCCGTATGTTGCGCAAGGCGGATCTTCAGATCCGCCAACAAATTTCAGTCTAGCACAGCAGTCCCGTACAGCCGATCGCCAAAGTCGCCGAGGCCGGGGACGAAGTACTTGCGCGCGTCGAGGTAGCGATCGACGACCGGCGTGTATACGGGAACTTCGGGGTGGTGCCGCTCAACCAGCGCCACGCCCTCTGGCGCGGCAACGATGCAGATCATGCGAATCGTCGCTTGCGGTCACCAAGGGCACCGTTGTGACGATGGATGACGACGGCCGCGTCGTTGCCAGCGGTGCCGTGGCGATTGACGGATCCGACATCGTCGCGGTCGATGTGGCCGATGCGATTCAGCAGGAGTTCCGCGGCAGCGAGACGATCGACGCCGCCGGCCGGGTGGTGCTTCCGGGTCTGATCAACACGCACATCCGCGCGCTCATGGTGCTGTGCCGCGGGCTCGTCGCCAGGGAGACAAAGGCGGCCGGCCTGCGCGGCGTTGGCGTCTCACACAAGCTCGAGAGCAACATGAAGCTGGCCAGCGGGACCGCAAGATGGTGACGCTGGATGAGGCCGCCGTCCTCCGCGACGCGCGGCCCCGGGCGCAGAAAGTGCGCGCGGCGGTCAAGTAGCGCCAGGGTCGTCGTCCAGGACGGCGATATATGGCAGGTTCCGATGTTGCTCGGCGCAATCGAGACCGTAGCCCACGACGAACTTGTCCTCGATGGTGAAGCCAACGTACTCGACGCTCACTTCGATCTGCCGTCGGGACGGCCTGCTGAGAAGGCACGCCGTGCGCAGGCTGCGCGGCGATCGCGCTCGCAGGATGTCCTGCAGGCAGACCAGCGTCAGCCCCGTATCGACGATGTCCTCGACAATCACCACGTCGCGTCCCTCGATGCCTGCGTCCAGATCCTTCAGCAGCTGCACCTGCCCGGACGAGGAGGATCTCTTGCCGTAGCTCGATACCGCCATGAAATCGAACGAACAGCGCCCGGGAAGGGCCCTCGCGAGATCCGACAGAAAGACAAACGCGCCCTTGAGGACCGCGATGAGATGTACGCCATCGGGGTGATCGCGCCGGATGTCGGCGGCCATCTCACGCACACGCCGCTGAATGTCGTCGGAAGAGATGAGAACGTTCATCGTTGGGTTGAGCGGCCGCCGCACGCGAGAGTAACATAGCGTGCCGGCCGATGAAACGCTTCCAGATGATTACCGAGGCTGACGCCCGCGTCCTCGATTACGGGAGCACCGTCATCCTGGCCGCCGGCGGCCACGTCACGCCGCTCGCACACGACACGCTGAAGGCGCGGCGTGTCTCGGTCGTCCGCGAAGGCGTCGACGTCGACGCTGAATCGCTGGCTCCGCCGAGTCGGATCCGTACTGTAGCCATCGCGGGCGACCATACGGGCGTGGCGCTGAAGAAAGCGATCCTCCAGCATTTGCGCGGTCGCGGCATGGCCGTGCACGACCTGGGCACCGGCACCAGCGAGCCGGTGGATTATCCGGATACCGCGGCGTCCGTTGCCGTGCGGATCTCCCGCGGCGAGGCCGACGCCGGCATCGTGATCGATGGCGCGGGGCTCGGGTCGACGATTGCCGCCAACAAGGTCAGCGGCGTCCGCGCCGCCATGTGCCTCAACCAGACGCTGGCCCGGTACGCGCGGCAGCACAATGGCGCGAACGTGCTGGCGCTGGGGTCGACGCTTGTCACGCCGGAAGAGGCGTTGGCGATCGTCGATACGTTCATCGACACGCCGATGCGCGAGCCGCGGTACATTCGCAGGCTCACGAAGATCCGGGATCTGGAGTGACGCAGCTTCCGGATATTCACCGCCTCATCCAGATCGTTGTCGAGGAGCTGGCGACCGCCGGGCACGCCGTGCCGGCGCAGTGTGACTGTCACTCGCTGTTGTATGAGTGCTGTCCCGATCGGTTGAAAGGCATTCTCGATGCAGGCGCCACTCGGCTCGGGCTGTATGCGTCGGGCGGGTCAGCCGGAGGCGTGGCCGCGATGATCGACCACACGCTGCTGAAGCCCGACGCGACGCGGCAGGACATCGAGACGCTCTGCCGCGAAGCGGCGCAGTACGGATTCGCGAGCGTGTGCGTGAATCCGACCTGGGTGGCCGCGTGCGCGCGGCTGTTGCGCGGCAGCCGCGTTAAGGTATGCTCGGTTGTCGGGTTTCCGCTCGGCGCAACGACGACCGATACCAAGCAGTTCGAGACTCGCCGGGCAATCTTCGATGGCGCCTGCGAGCTCGATATGGTGATCAATGTCGGCGCGCTGAAGTCCAGCGAGCTTCGACTGGTCGAGCGCGACATCGAGGCGGTCACCGTTCCGTGCCGCGAAGCCGGCGCGGTCAGTAAGGTCATTATCGAAGCGGCGCTCCTCACCGACGAGGAGAAGGTGACGGCCTGCGCGCTGGCTAAGGCGGCGGGCGCGAGCTTCGTGAAGACGTCAACGGGATTCGGGCCTGGCGGCGCCACGCCGCACGACGTGGCGCTGATGCGCCGCGTGGTCGGCGAGGAGATGGGCGTCAAGGCGGCGGGGGGGGTTCGGGATCTCGAGGGGCTCAAGGCGATGGTGGCCGCCGGCGCGACGCGCATCGGCGCCAGCGCCGGCGTACGGATCGTCCAGGAGTCGCAGAGTCAGCCGCCGACCGCGGCGGGCAAGGGCTATTAGCCCCTGGTCTCGACGTAAGAGCAAAGACCAGGAACGAAGATAAGGAGAAGAGCGTGGCAAATCTGAATCAAGAGCAGCTCCGGCGCCTGGCGCGGCTTGGCGCCGTCGCCCGCCTCGGGCAGTTGCGGCAGGAGGAAGCGGCCATTCGCAGCGAGTTCCCCGATCTGTTCGGGCGCGGCCGCCGGGAGGACGGTGCTGCGGCTGCTCCTGCAAAGGCGGCAATGGCGCCGGCGGGTCGAGCCGGGCGGCGCCGCCGGCGCTTGTCCGCGGAGGCGCGTAAGGCGGCTTCCGAACGGATGAGAAAGTACTGGGCCGAGCGGCGAAAGGAGAAAGCGGAGAAATAGTGCCGCGTTTGGCGGTCGCGTGTGTCCTGTGGATCGGCGCGCTCGCGAGCCCGCCGGCTGCCGCACAGGTCGCCGCGCCCGATCCTCCGGGGCCGTACGTCATCGACGTCCGCGGCGTGACGAGCGCCATTCCACAGGACGCCAATTTCTTTCCTCCGGTCCCGACAGCCACGATCGTTCCATCGCGCGGCTATGGCATCGACGTCGGCGCACACGTCTATCTGATGCGACTTGGCTCAGGCCGTCTTGGCATCGGCGGGAATGTGGTACGCGTTCGTGGCACAGCGTCTCCGGCGGCGCCAAGCTCAGGATCGATCCCAGCCACACCCGCCGCGGCGATCAGACCGGACGTCCGCGCTACGCTGACCACCCTCGCGCCACAGCTCTCGTACAACTTCGGCTCTGCGGAGGGGTGGAGCTACGTCAGCGCCGGTCTGGGCCGCGCGCAATTGAGGACGGGAACGTCGGCGTTCGGGGGATCGGGGAGCACAAGCAGCGCGATGCCGGCACGGTCGGTCGATAGTGGCACCCGATCCAGCATCAACGTCGGGGGCGGTGCGCGGTGGTTCGCGAAGGCGCACCTGGCGTTCTCGTTTGACGTGCGATTTCATCTCGTCTCCGCGGGCGCGGAGGAGGGTACGGCGCAGGCAACGCCGCGCACCACGCTCGTAGCTGCATCCGCCGGGATTTCGGTGAGGTAAGGCGCCTGGCTTGTCAGCCGCAGCTCGCCGGCGACGAACCGGGCTGCCCGCCTGGGCCGAAGGCTCGGCGGGCAGCCGCCGTAGCGCACCTGATTCAGCGCGCGCGTAGGCGGATGGAGCGGGCTACGGGAATCGAACCCGTCTAGCTGGCTTGGGAAGCCAGAGCATTACCACTATGCTAAGCCCGCCTGCCCGATTGTAGCGCAGGCCTGCTAACCGCGAATGAGGGCCAGGACCTCGTCGCGTCGCTTTTCCATCATCGCCGGTGACGCCGCCTCGAGATTGAGGCGCAGGAGCGGCTCGGTGTTGGAGGGCCGCACGTTGAAGCGCCAGTCGGGATAGTCCACCGACACACCATCCATCTTGGCAATCGTCGCATCCGTGTAGCGTGCTTCGACCGCGGCCAGCCTCTTCGGCACTTCCTGCATTGATGCCAGCTTCGTGTTGATCTCGCCAGAAATGAAGTACCGCTCGCGAAACGGCTGGAGCAGGTCGCGCAGGGACTGGTTCTTTCTCGACATCAGCTCGAGGATGAGCAGCGCAGGAATGAGCCCGTTGTCGGCGTAGTAGAAATCGCGGAAGTAATAGTGCCCGGTCACCTCGCCACCGAAGATGGCGTTGACTTCCCGCATCCGCCGCTTGACGAAGGCATGGCCGACCCTGTTCATGAGGGCGCGGCCGCCGTGCCGCGCCACGACGTCCTTGACGGCACGGCTCGCGCGGAGGTCGTAGACGATCGTCGAGCCCGGGTGCTTCAGCAGGAACGCCTCGGCAAGGAGCGCGGTCACGAAGTCGCCGGAAATGAACTCGCCGCTTCCATCGATGAAGAAACAGCGGTCCGCGTCGCCGTCCCAGGCGATGCCGAGATCCGCCTTCTGGCGAATGACCTCGGCGGTGATATCCCGGCGGTTCTCCTCGATAAGCGGATTCGCTTCGTGGTTGGGAAACGTGCCGTCGATGTCAAAGCAGAGCTGGGTGACCTTGCAGGGCAGCCGGTCGAAGAGGGCGGGCGCCACGAGGCCGGCCATGCCGTTGCCGGCGTCAAGCACGACCGAGAAGGGCTTGACGACCGACGGATCGACAAAAGATATCACCTTCTCGACATATTCAGACACGACGGTACGCGTCGAGATCGAGCCGTGCCTGGCAGCAGGCGGCGGGAGACGATCCTGGACGATCATGTCGCGAATATCACCGATGCCGGCGTCGCCGCTCAAAGGCAGCGCGCCCGCCCGCACCATCTTGACGCCGTTGTACTGCTGCGGGTTGTGCGAGGCCGTGATCTGCGCGCCTCCGCCGAGGTCGTCCCGGACCACGGCGAAGTACAGCATGTCGGTGCCCATCATCCCGTAGTCGATGACGTCGGTGCCTTGCTCGCGCGCGCCGTCCATCAACGCCGACGCAAGGGCAGGCGAGGACACGCGCATGTCGCGCGACACGCCGATCCGGGGTGTCTGCAGGTAAGCGGCAAGCCCTCGCCCGATCAGTCGCGCCACCTCGTTGTTGATTTCGCCCGGATACAGGCCGCGGACGTCGTAGGCCTTGAAGATGTCGAGATTGACATTCATTGCTCAGGCCCGCGTGTAATCCGTCAGCGTCGTCTCGTCGCCGAGCACGGCGCCGCCGTCCACGCTGACGTTGCGTCCGAGGTGGCAGTTGCGCCCCAGGATCGCGTCACGCACCGAGGCCTCGCGGCTCACGCGGCAGTTCGGCCAGAGAATCGCGCCATCGATGGACGCATCCTCGTCCACCCGCGTCTGCCGGCCGATGACCGAATAGCGGCCGATGCGCGCCCCGGCTTTGATGAGCACACCTTGGTCGATGAAACAGGGACCTTCCACGGTCGCGCCGTCCTCGATCCGCGCATCGGCCGCCACCGAGGTGCGAGGGGCGGGCAGATCGAGAAACGGCGCCGTCACGTAGCGGCCGTCCATGATGTCGCGGTGTACCCGCGTGTACTTCTCGGGCGTCCCGATGTCGATCCAATACCCGTCGTAGATGTACGCGATGAACGTCTCGTTGCGCTCGATCAAAGACGGGAAATAGCTCCGTTCGATCGACCAGGGCACATCGCTCGGAATGCGACCGAAAGTGTCTGGCTCGAGCACGTAGATGCCCGCGTTAATGTGATTCGTTGTGACTTGGTCGGCGCGCGGCTTCTCCACGAAACGTCTGACGTTGCCCTCCGGATCGGTCTCCACGAGGCCGTAAGCAGTCGGGTTCTCGACCGGTGTCAGCACGATCGTGGCGCGCGCATTGCGCGCGCGATGCAGCCGGATGACCGCCGCCAGGTCGATCTGCGTCAGCACGTCGCCGTTGAACACGACGATCGGTTCGATCAAGTCGGCACCCGCGTACTTCACCGCGCCCGCGGTGCCGAGGGGGACGGGTTCCACCACGTACCGGATCTTGATGTTCAGCGCAGAGCCGTCACCAAAGATCTCCTCGATCCGCCGGGGCTGGTAGCTCAGGCTCAGGATGACCTCGTCGATCTCCGGAACCTGCTTGAGAAGATCGAGCTGGTAATGGAGGAAGGGCCGGTTGAAGATCGGCACGATCGGCTTCGGCGTGTGAATGGTGAGCGGCCGCAGCCGCGTCCCCTGGCCCCCGGCGAGCAGGATCGCCTTCATGACAATCAGCGATTGTATCCGATACTCGATGATAGAATTGGCGTCCTCCGATGAACCTGCCGAACATGCTGACGATGGTGCGGATGTTTCTTGTGCCGCTGCTGGTCGTCGTGTTGCTGACCGAGTTCGAGGGGCATCGTATTCTCGGGGTGCCGAAAGAGCTCGTCGGCGCCGCGATCTTCGGCTTCGCGTCGGTGACCGACTGGCTCGACGGGTACCTCGCTCGACGGCGCCGGCAGGTCACGTGGCTCGGGCAGATGCTCGATCCGATTGCCGACAAACTGCTCACGTCGGCGGCGTTCATCTCGCTCGTGCAACTGGGCCTCGCGCCGGCGTGGATGGTGGCGCTCATCATCGGTCGCGAGTTCGCTATCACGGGACTTCGAAGCTTCGCGCACACCAGGGGCATTGCCATGCCCGCCTCGCCACTCGGCAAAATCAAGATGGCGTCGCAGGTCACCGCCATCCTGCTGCTGATCCTCGGGTGGGGGCCGCTGCCGTGGCTTGCGCCGATCGGCCACGCGGCGCTCTGGGTGGTCATGATCGCCGCCGTCACATCGGCCGTGGACTATTACCGCCGGTTCCAGCGGCTGCTGAACGCGCACGTGACCGACGTCAATGTCGCCCGCGCCCGCAGGATCGGTTAGGCGAGCCGAAGGTCGTTCAACCTTCGGAACGGATGTTATTTTCGGAGCGCCACGTAATCGCCCGCAATGAATGCATCGCGGGAGAGCGTGATCCGCAGAGTAGACGACTCCGGCCTGACCTCGATCGCCACCGCTTCGCCCAGCTCGAACAGGAAGTTGCCCGGCTCCCGCTTGTCGCGGTAGACGACGAAGTGCGCGCCGGCGGTGACCCCGTGGTCGCTGCCACGGTCGACCAGGAAGTAATCGTCGCGGGCGAAGCTCGTGCGGTTATCGTTGCCGGTGAGGACCCGGCCATAGTTGCCGCGCTGCGCCGCAGGCCTGTTGACGGAGATCTCCGGAATGTCTGGCAGCACGAAGGGCGAGAGGTAATCGTTCACTTCGACCGAGTCGCAGGCGTGGGTAATAGTCGCGAGCGACATCCGCGGGTCCACCGCATAGATTCGGATCCACCCCGTCGTGCGGATCGTCGCCGGGTTGTCGCGGCTGACCGGACGTCGCTCGATTGGAACCGCGCGGCGGGTGTAGTACTCCTGGCCGACGGCGATGCCGTTGTCCCCACCGGCGTTGATGGCGACCAGGTCGCCCGGGGCGAAGCTGCGATGGACAAAGGATTCCTGGCTGCCAGTAATCCGCAGCGGCCTGGGAGGCACCTGGAAGGCGAGACTCGGCGCGCAGGCGAGCGACAGGATCTCCGGGGAGAGGTTCGTGGACCCGTGGGCAGGGGCGCGCTGCGCCAAAACGGGCAATGCGGTGGCCACCACTCCGGCGGCGATCAGGGACGCCACGGGCCACACACCGCTGGGTCCCCGCCGCGCACTCCTCCACCCCATCGCGCAGGCGTGCGCGATGGGGCCCCCGGACCTGCGCGGTGGGGTGCCAGACACGGAAACACGGAGTGCGGACCGTACATTCTCAAGCGTCATCGCTATCACCGATAAATTACTGATTCTTCAGCTCTTCAAGCCTGCTCCGGGCGTCTTCGAGATGGTCGCTCCGATCGAACTCGGCGAGGAGCCGCTCGAAGTACGGGATGGCTTCAGCTTTCTTATCGGTCTTGGTCAGAGATTCCGCCAGATAGAAGTAGACGGCGTCGCGGCCGGTGAATCCGGAGTCCTCGCGAAGCACTTCGCGGAAGCGGTCGATCGCGCCCGGATACCACCGGATGCGGTAGTAGTGGAGGCCGACGAGGTACGACGCCTGGCTGAGGCGGTCACGCGCGATCCTCCAGTGCTGCTTCACGTCGGGCATAAGCGGGCTGTTCGGAAATTTCTGAAAGAAGACGTCGAAGTCGACGAGCGCTGCCTTCGTTTCGGTCTGATCCCGCGCAGGCGCCCGCATCTGTTGGAAATGGCTCATCGCGAGCTTGTACTGGGCGTAGTCTGCGCGCGGATTCGTCGGATAAAACGTCAGGAATTCCCTGAACTCGTTGGCCGCCAGGACCACCGATTCTGCCGTACCCTCGCCAAGATACGAGTCGCCGACCGCCAGCTTGGCGTCAGGCCTGAACGGACTTTGCGGATACCCGTCGACGATCTGTTGGAGGTACGTGCGCGCGTTGAGCCACTTTTCCATCTGAAGCGCTTCCGTGCCGCGTTCGAACAGATATCGATCCGGCTGCGCCGTGCCGGGCGGTAGCGTCGTCGTCTGTCTGGCGCCGCAGGCCGCGAATGCGGCAAGCAGCGCCACCCTGCCGGCGATTTGCCACCAGCGGCGCCACCTGCGATCAGTCATGTCCTGGGGTCATCCAGTCGTACTGGGCGCGTAGCCCCTCTTCCAGCGTAACTGTTGGCGCGAATGCCAGTTCCGCGCGGGCGCGAGTGGTATCCGCATAGGTGTTCCGCATGTCGCCCCGCTGCGCCTCAATCTGCTCGACGCGCAGGGGACGGCCGGTGATCCGGCGGATCAGCTCGAACACGTCGAGCAACTCGATGCGAGATCCACCACCGATATTGTAGACAGCCCCCGGCTTCCCGCGTGCTGCGGCCGCCACGGTGGCTGCCACCGCATCGGCCACAAAGGTGAAGTCGCGGGTCTGCTTCCCGTCTCCGAACTGCGGCACCGCATCTCCCCGCACCACCGCATGCAGGAAACGCGAGAACCCCATGTCGGGACGCTGGCGGGGCCCATACACCGTGAAGTATCGGAGCGAGACGGCCGGTACGCCGTGATTGACGTGGTACAGGTGGCAGAGTTGTTCGGCGGCGAGCTTCGTCACTCCGTACGGGGATACCGGCTGTGGACAGACGTCTTCACGCATCGGCAGCGGCACTTCGTCCCCATACACGGATGAACTCGAGGCGTACACCAGCCGCTCAATCGGCATCCCGACGCAGGCTTCGAGCAGGATCTGGGTCGCCTCCACGTTGTTGACCGTATAGACGTGAAAATCCCGCCCCCAGCTCTTGCGCACCCCTGCCTGCGCGGCCAAGTGAAACACGTGGGTGATGCCGTCCAGCAACGTCGACAGGTCGGCGTCGGCCAAGGACGACTCTACGAGCGTGAAGCCGGCGGCGCCGCGGAGACGCGCCAGGTTGCGTGCCTTCAGTTCCCGCGGGTAGTAGTCGGTAAAGGAGTCGATGCCGGTGACCGTCGCGCCGGTCTCGATGAGGCGCTCGACAAGATGCGAACCGATAAAGCCGGCAGCGCCCGTCACCAGCGCGTTCATGCGAGCATCTCGCGGACGCGCGACGGCAGGCGGCATGGCTTGCCGCTGGTGTCGACGGCTGCATGCACCGTGTGACCGACCGCGGCGATCGTACCGTCGGCGCCGCGCGCCACTTCATAGTCAAACCGGATCCGGACCGGCGTCACTAGCGTTCCGCGCGTCGTGATCTCGATCTCATCGTCATACCGCGCGGGCTGGCGGTACTCGCAGTGGGCTTCAATCGCGGGCAGAGAGATCCCGTCGCGCTCCATCTCGCGGTAAGTCCAGCCGGTCTGGCGCAGCCATTCGGTTCGTCCGATCTCGAACCAGACGAGATAGTTCGCGTAGTAGACGACGCCCATGCGGTCCGTTTCGGCGTACCGCACGCGGACACGGGTGCGCCGGACCGCCTCTGCCGCCCGGGGGCCCAGAGCCGGGGCCTGGGCCCCGGGGCCTGAGGCCTCCAGCGGATCGCTCATGCGTGGGAACCGGTGGCGGAGCCGACCGCGGCGCGTAGCGCGCGCGTCGCGGCTTCAGGGTCGGGAGCGCCGAAGATAGCGTGGCCCGCGACAAGGATCGATGCGCCGGCCGAGAAGGCGTCAGCCGCGGTGCCGGCGTCGATGCCGCCGTCGATCTCAATTGGCACGGAGGATCCCGCCCGGGTGAGCAGCTCGCGCACACGGCGGACCTTGTCCAGGCTTCGCGGAATGAAGGTCTGGCCGCCGAACCCCGGGTTAACCGACATGACGAGCACGAAGTCGACGTCCGGGGCAATTTCCTCGAGCGCGGCCGCCGGTGTCGAGGGATTGAGTACGACGCCCGCCTTGACGCCCCGGCCCTTGATGAGGGCAATCGTGCGATGCAGGTGTGTCGACCCCTCCACATGCACGGACAGCATGTTCGCCCCCGCCCTCACGAAGTCGTCCACATACCGATCCGGCTTCTCGATCATGAGGTGGATGTCGAGCGGGCGCGTCGCGATCCGTTTGATGGCGCGGACGACAGGCGGACCGATCGTGATGTTGGGGACAAAGTGGCCGTCCATGACGTCGATGTGAATGAGATCGGCGCCTCCGCGCTCGACGGCGGCAATGTCGCGGCCGAGTTCCGCGAAATTCGCGGACAGGATGGACGGCGCGATCTGTACCCCTCCGGTCAGCACGACGCGGCCTCGATCGGTCACCGGCTCACCTCGAGGGAGATCGAGTCGGCGGGACCAACGCGGAATCCACCGGCCGGCTGCTGCCGCACGACAGTTCCCGACGGCACGCCTTGGTACGGCTGCGAGCCGACAATGCTGACGCGGAAGCCTCTTGTGCGCAACGTCTCGGCGGCCCGCGCGCCGCTCGTGCCAATCAGATCGGGCATCACGTAGGTCGTTGCCTGCTCACCGCGGTTGAGCAGCATCGAGACGCTGGGCGCGCGGGATGTCGGCGCCGGGTCCTGGGCAACAACGGCGTCGGCAGGATAGTCGGGCGAACGAAATTCAGAGACGGCGGCGATGTCGAGGCCATCCTCATCAAGACGCATCCGCGCCGTGCGCTCGGTCTGGCCCACGAGTGCCGGAACGGTTGTTGTCCGGGGGCCGGAGCTGACCCACACGCGAATCGTGCGCTGGCGCCGCGCCTGGACACCTGGCGCCGGCTCCTGCTGGGTGATGCTGCCGGCCGCAACACGTTCGTCGGGGCGCTGATTCGGATCGATTCTCAACGTAAGACCGACGTCGGCGGCCGTCCGCGAGGCAGTGGCGACCGGGGCGCCGACCAGGTTCGGTACCTGCACCGCGCGGGCGCGCAACGCCACGCGCATGGTCACCAGCGCGAAGAGCAGAAACGTGGCCGCGAGCGCCCCGGCGAGCAGCAGCAGTTTCCCGAGGCCCCAGACGCGTGCTCTGAGCGGCATTCCTGTGTGGATCGTACCACGAGGCTCAGAGCTTTCGGCTCCGGGCTTTCGGCCACGCCCAAAGCCCAACGTCCAGGGCCTAGAGCCTGCGTACGAGCGCTGCCGCGAAGAACGCCTCGAGTCCGTGTGCGAACGGCAGCGTCTGCAGCATGCCGCGCCCGTCAAGGACGGGCATCAGGCGCGGTGGTGCATCGCTGCGCAGATCGACGAGTTCGAACTCACGCTGCCGCGACAGAAACGCGTCGACGACCGCCGCATTCTCTTCGGGCTCGCTCGAGCAGGTCGCATAGACGAGGCGGCCGCGCGGTCGCACCAGCACCGCCGCGCGGTCGAGCAGAGCGAGTTGCTCCTGTGCAAGTCTCGCCAGGTCGCGCTCGCTTCGGCGCCATCGGATGTCGGGATCGCGCCTGATCGTGCCGAGGCCTGAACAGGGTGCATCCACGAGCACACGGTCGAACACCGGCGTGAATGGCAATGGGCCGGATGTGGCGACTTTCACCACACGGACGCATGCCGCGCCGCTGGCCCGCACCGTGTCGAAGAGGAGCCTGATGCGCCGCGCACGCACGTCGCACGCAACCAGCAGACCGGTATCGTCCATGTCCGCGGCCATGGCGATGGTCTTGCCTCCTGGCGACGCGCAGAGGTCGAGCACCCGCTCACCGGGCCGCGCGACCACCGCAAGGTTCACCAGCTGCGACGCCTCGTCCTGGACGAAGAACGACCCATCAGCCGGTCCGCGCAGCGGGTAGCCCGCGGTCACAATCAAGCCGTCTGGCGCGTGTCGTGTCGGCTCGGTCTGGATGCCGGCCACGCCGAGCGTCGCCGCGACCGTTTCGCGGCTGGCGCGCAGCGTGTTGGCGCGCAGCGTGAGCCGCGGTGTCTCGTTGTTGAAGCGCACCCAGTGCTCGGACGCATCAAAGCCATGTTTATCGAACCAGCGCGCGACAAGCCATTCGGGATGCGAGTGCGTGATGCCAAGGTAGGCCAGCGCGGCAGCGCGATCGGTGCTGTCGTCGGGTCTGGGCGGCAGCGGCAGACGGTGTCGCTGCCGTAGGGCGGTGTGCAGGACCGCGTTCACGAAACCGGTCGCGCTCGGCTTGCGCGCCTGCCGCGTCAGGTCCACCGCATCGTTGACGACGGCTGAGGCCGGAACGCGATCCAGGTGCAGGAGTTGGTAGAGACTCAGTCTGAGAATATGGAGGACGTCGCGGTCGATCCTTGCGATCTCTCGATTCGCGAAGTGTTCGGCCAGGTGGTCGAGGCTTCGCTGCCATCGCAGCGTGCCTGTGACGATTTCGACGGCAAGCGCGCAATCGCGCTCGTCGGACAGATGCTCGCGGCCACGCGCAAGCGCGGAAGGAAGGTCGGCGCGCTCGTCGGCAATCGCGCGGAGCGCGTGATAGGCCGCGGTGCGCGCCGGTGCGGTCATGGGCCGGCCCCGCCGAAGCTCGGCGAAGGCCGGCCCGTGAAACGCGCGCCGCGCTGCACTCGGCGGCCGGCAAGAAACTCCCGCGCCCCCATCGGCCGGCGTCCTTCCGGCTGTAGCTGTTCGATGGCGATCCGCTCCCCGTGACCCGTTGCGACGTGGATCGCATCGCGGGAGGTCTCGACGATGGTGCCTGGCAGCGCGTCGGTGGTTTCGCTCTCGATACGGGTTTTGAGCAGGATAAGCCGCCCACCGTCGTGATACGTGTACGCGTGCGGCCAGGGGTACAGACCGCGCACGCGATTGTGAATATACGAGGCCGGCAGCGACCAGTCGATGAGGCCTTCGTCCTTGGTCAGCCGCGGCGCATAGCTGCACATCATGAAGTCCTGCAGCTCGTACTGTTCGGTGCCCGCCGCGATCTGCTCCACCACCTGCAGCAGCAGGTCGGCGCCCATCTGTGCGAGATCGCGCTCGACGACATCGCTCGTTTCGTCGGGACCGATCGGGCGGGCGACCTTGGCGAACATCGCGCCGGCATCGAGCATCTTCTCGATGCGCATAATCGTCACCCCCGTTTCGCGCTCCCCGTCAATGACCGCGCGCTGTACGGGGGCGGCGCCCCGATACTTCGGCAGCAGCGAGGCGTGGACGTTGATCATGCCGAGACGCGGCAGTGAGAGGATCTGTTCGGGAATCAGCTTGCCGTACGCCGCCACGACGCCGAGATCGGGCTCCCACTCACGAAGCGTCGCCGCGAACGACGGGTCGCTCAATCGCTCCGGCTGAAGCAGCGGCAGGCCGCGTTCCACGGCGAGCGCCTTGATGGGGGAGTCCGACACCCGCTGACCCCGGCCGCGCGGACGATCCGGCCGCGTGACCACCCCGCACAGCTGATGCCGTGAGGCAAGGAGCTTCTGCAGGGTTGGAACAGCAAATCGCGGGGTGCCAAGAAAGACGATGCGCAGGTAGTCGGAGGCGGTCGGGCCTCCGATCGGGGTTGTCACCATTTGCCCGAGCGCGAGAGCTTCCTGATCCTCCGCACGATGAGATCCTTCTGAAGCCCGCGGAGCCGATCCACGAACAGCGTCCCGTCGAGGTGATCCATCTCGTGCTGGAGGCAGCGGGCCAGAAGACCGGTGCCTTCAATAACCTGTTCCCGTCCGTTCCGCGCCAGGCCCTTCACGACCGCGCGGGCCGGCCGCGCCATCGTCGCGTTGAAACCAGGCACGCTGAGGCACCCCTCGTCTTCGTACTGGGTGCCGTCCACTTCGACAACTTCCGGGTTGATGAATGTAACGAGATCCCCAGGGTTGTGGCCGCCCGACACGTCGGCGACAAAAATCCGCAACGGCACACCGACCTGCGTGGCCGCCAACCCGATGCCAGGCGCGGCGTACATCGTCTGAACCATATCGTCGATGAGCTGCTGGATGTCTGGAGTGATCTCGGTAATGGGGGCGGCGGCCTGATGAAGGACCTGCTCGCCATAACGGAGGACGGGTCGGATCATGCGGGCCCGGGGTCCCCGCCGCGCACGCCTGCGCGGTGGGGTGGGGGTGTGCCGCGCGCCGCGAAGCGCCGGCGCACCTGCTCGGCCGTGGCCTCGTAGTGACGCTCGATCTCCTCAATGGAATCGCCGCCGAACTTTTCGAGAAACGCATCCGCCAGGACGAACGCCACCATGGCTTCGCCCACCACGGCCGCGGCAGGCACCGCGCAGACATCGCTGCGCTCGATCGCCGCGGGCGCCTCGCTCATCGTGGTCAGATCGATGGAGCGCAGCGGTTTCATCAACGTGGAAATCGGTTTCATGAACCCGACCACGCGCACGTCTTCGCCGTTAGTCACGCCACCCTCGAGCCCGCCGGCGTTGTTGGTCGGCCGCACCGGAACGCCGGCGTCCGTTCCAGGAAGAATTTCGTCATGAACCCGCGAACCGGGCCGCATGGCCGCTTCCGGTCCGATCCCGATGCCCACGGCCTTGATGGCGTGAATGCACATCAGCGCCTGGCCGAGACGGCCGTCGAGCTTGCGATCCCACTGCACATAGGACCCGAGGCCCGGAGGAATGCCGGTGGCGATGACTTCGAAGGCCCCGCCAAGGGTGTCGCCTGCATCGCGCGCCTTGTCGATCGCCGCGACCATGCGCTGCTGGACGTCGTCGTCGGCGCACCGCAGCGGGGCGTCCTCGGGAATGGCCTGCGCCTGGGCGAAGGAGACCGTGCGATTCTCGCGCAGCATCACGTCGCCGACGACCGAGACGTGGCTGGCGATGCGGACGCCGAAGCGCGCGAGCAACTGCCGCGCGAGGCTGCCAGCCGCGACGCGCCCCGCCGTTTCGCGCGCACTGGCACGCTCGAGGACGTCGCGGATGTCGTCGTGTCCGTACTTAATCGCGCCGGCGAGATCCGCGTGCCCGGGGCGAGGGCGGGTGACCTCCGCTCGCCGGACCCCGCTCGCGTCTTCCGGCGCCTCGGCCTCGACGTACATCGTCTGCTGCCAGTTGATCCAGTCGCGGTTGCGAATCAGGAGGGCGATTGGCGCACCCGTCGTCCGCCCGCGCCGAACGCCGGTGAGGATCTCCGCGCGGTCGGTCTCGATGGTCATCCGGCGCCCGCGGCCGTACCCGCCTTGACGCCGCCGGAGCTGTTCGTTGAGCGCGTCGATGTCGATCTGAAGGCCCGCGGGCATGCCGTCCACCGTGACGACGAGCGCCTGGCCGTGCGATTCGCCGGCGGTGAGGAACCTCAGCATACCGCGTCC
Source organism: Acidobacteriota bacterium (assembly GCA_016190945.1). GTDB lineage: Bacteria > Acidobacteriota > Vicinamibacteria > Vicinamibacterales > UBA2999 > JACPPO01. Next base: position 29,182 of record JACPPO010000146.1, read on the forward strand.
ATTTTACTCTTCATGATGAGAGAGGCCTGACCGCCTCTGCCGAGGTCGGTTCGCTTTGCGACCCGTCGAGCCAGTGCTAGCTGGACGGTCCGTTTTCGCGGATCGTCCCGGCGGTCCGCCGAAGCTTCACGCGAAAGCGGAAGGCGTCCGGCTACCGGTGGCGGCGGACTCCGGTAGCGGGCGCGGTGATACGCTCTGCTGCACTATGCGGACAGCAACCATGGCGTTGCTCGCGGTGACGTGTGCGGCGTGCGGCCGGTCGGAGCCGGGAGGGTGTCTGGTTTTCTTCATCTGACCCTGCAGATCGGCGACGATCTTCATCGGACGATGGAAGGACTCGGCTCGACGATCACCGTGAACGTCACCGAGTAATCCAAACCACTCTTGATTCGGTCGCCGACCGCAGGGCGGGCCGTTATGCGGGATCCAGGCCGCGCACGCGCGCGCGGTGGGGTGCCGCGGCCCGCCTGGCGTGATGAAAAATCTTATCGGTTGTTATGGCCCCGGCGCGCAAGAACTGCACGCTCCAGCACCGAGTGCCGCGTTTTCGCGCCTATTTTGACCTGCGCGCAGGCTTGCATCCCGCTCGTGCGTGCCGCGACTGATTCAGGACCGCTACTTCGCGTACGACGAGCTCCGCGGCTGCGACCTCACGACCGGTCATGACGTCCGTCTCGACGACCTGCCGGCCGATCCCCCGGATGGTGGATCCGTTCCGCTTCATGATTCCCTTGCACTGGCGCCGCTCGTCGAAGTGCTAAACGACGGTCAGGATGGCGACCCGCGGTGGGTCGTCGCCGACGCGCGAAATGGGGCGCAAGCGGCCGCGATGGTTCGCCGGGCCGCGGCGGACGCGCGCCGACGGGGCTTCGTCCCGCTACGCGTACCGCTCTATCTGCGGTGGCGGGATGCCTTGGCGCAGGATCTGGAGGAGCGCACGTTGCTGCTCATCGGCAGCTTTGCCAGGAGCATGGCGACCTCTCGCGCCGCCCTCGTCCAGGCTGCGTCGTTCTCGCCGCGGCCGCACGTGCTGCTGACGTTCCGGTCCGCATCCACGGCAGAGACCGCGTGCGTCGTCCGCGAGGCGCGCGCCGCGTATGGCGTATTGCCGGCTTCAGGCCGCGCCAACCCCGCGCCGATGGCGGCCGACGTTGTCCGCCATATCGAACGGGCTGCGCGTGCCACGGAGTTCCATCGGGCCGGACGTCATGCCGCAGCGGAGCGGCTGCTTCGCGACGTCGCCGGAAGCTTGGTCAGGCGCGCCGCGTTTGCGCCGGCAGCCACCACGCTCGTGACGCTTGGACGGATCCTGCTCGAACGCGGACGCGCGACGGCTGCGGAGAAGGCCTTTGACGAGGCTGCGCACTGTGCTCAATCGGCCTCCGACGAACCGGCCATGCTCGATGCCCGCCTTTGGCAGGCGGCAGCCCGGACCGACGCGGGTCGCCTGACGGACGCCGAATCGGTCTGCCGAGCCGTGCTGCTTACGCGTGCGCTGTCACCGGTGCGGCAGGCGTGGGCCCACGCCATTCTGATTCGAATCCTGTTGTGGCAGGGACGGAGCGAGGAAGCAGCAGCCTCTCCTCTGCCCCCGCCGCAAGGCGCGGGCTTCGACCTCGACCCGGTCGTCGCGGCATCGATCGATGCGACCGCGGTCCGGGTGCTGCTGGCGGCAGGCGATGTCTTCCAGGCCGGCCAACGGGCCCGCGCACTCGTCACTTGGTCGGAGAAGGCCGCGGACCCGCTGCCACGGGTTGCCGCGTTGACGGCGCACTTGCGGGTGCTGGCCGCTGCTGGCGACCTCGATCTCACGGAGCAGAGGCTGCGGGAGATCGTCGATCTCTCGAGACAGGCGCGAGCGCCGCTCCGTGCCGTGCGCGCCAAAGTGATCTGGTACGACGCATTGCGCCGCGCCAGACGCGGGCGCGCGGCGCAACGCGAACTCCATCAGTTGGCCCGCATGGGCCGCGTCGGACCGGCGCTCTTGCGCCGGGCGGTCGAGCAGCGCGTGGCGGACCACGTCGGGGAGGCGCCACAATCCGCGGTCGCGCCCGCGTGCGCACCGCCCATGCGGGCACTGTCGATGGCGGTCCCGTTTCTGCGCCTGGCGCACGAAGAGGAAAGCGATCGCCGCGCAGTCCAGTGTCTGCTCGATGGCGTCGCGCGTGAGCTGCATCCGACCCGGGTGGACCTTGTGTCCTGCGATGCGGGGCCGGCAAGCACGTTGATGACCACGGGCGGGGGGCTCGCGACGCGTCTGGGTCCCCGGGTGCTGGAAGCAGGCATCGTCATCCCTGAGGAGGTCGACGACGGTGGCCGTGAAATCGGCATACCGATCCGGCTTGCCACGCGTCTCCTCGCCGCGCTGGTGTGCCGATGGCCCCTCGATCGTCAACCGCCGCCGCATGCTATCGACGTGCTGGATCTTGCCGCCGCGATTGCTGCGCCGCGGGTGGATGCACTACTGGCCGGACTTCGTGAGATGTCGCTCGCCTCAACGTCGGTTCCCGAGCTCATTGGAACCAGCGCCGCGATGGCGGAGGTCCGTCGCGCGATCGAGCGCGCGGCGAGAGCGCCGTTTGCCGTCCTTATCGAGGGGGAGAGCGGTGTCGGCAAGGAGCTCGCCGCGCGGGCCCTGCATCAGCTGAGCGCACGACGCGAGCGCCGGTTCTGCGACGTGAACTGCGCGGCCCTTCCGGACGACCTGCTCGAGTCCGAGCTGTTTGGCCACGTCCGGGGTGCATTTACCGGCGCCGTGGCTGACAAGGCGGGGCTCTTCGAAGACGCCGACGGCGGCACCCTCTTTCTCGATGAAGTACCGGATCTGTCGCCTCGAGGGCAGGCGAAGCTGCTGCGCGTGCTGCAGCAGCAGGAAGTGCGGCGCGTCGGCGAGACATTCAGCAGGAAGGTGGACGTGCGGCTGGTGACGGCGGCGAACCGCGACATGCGCATCGAGACCGCCGAGGAACGCTTCCGGCCGGACCTCCTGTACCGACTCGACGTGATCCGCATCCGAATTCCGCCGTTGCGCGAGCGCCCCGAGGACATTGCCGTCCTGGCGCAGCACTGCTGGCGAGCGTCGGCGGCGCGCGTGGAGTCCGCGGCGACGCTCACGCACGCCCTCCTCGCGGAACTGGCGCGCTATCACTGGCCGGGCAACGTGCGCGAGCTGCAGAACGTCATGGCAGCGCTTGCGGTCGCGGCGCCCGCGCGTGGCCGGGTGCGCCCCTCACTGCTGCCCGCGGCCATCACGGGCTCCGCCAGCATCTCCTCGCGGCGGCTGGCCGACGCACGCGCGCAGTTCGAGCGGCGGTGCGTCGAGGTGGCACTTGCGCGCGCGAGCGGCAGCCGCACCCGTGCCGCCGCGGAACTGGGGCTGTCGAGGCAGGGATTGCTGAAGGCCATGACGCGGCTTGGCCTCGATCCGCGTCCTTGCAATGGCGCTGGCGAGCGGGAACAATGACGGTAGCCGCATGGACTTGGCCCCGACCTTCGTGATGCCATCCCTGATTCCGATCGGGATCGGGTTCGTTCTGTTCAGATATGGGTGGAACGCGCGGCGGGGGCCGCAACGTGTGGCGGTCTGGTGTTGGTGGCGTATCCGTACTTCACCGGCAGCACCATAGCAATGACAAGCGTCGGCGTCCTCCTCGGCGGCGTGCCGTATCTGATGATTTGGGTCGGATGGTGACCAACGAGTCGACGCCCGGATGGGATCGCTTCCACGCGTTCGCACTCGACAACTGAGCCTGTGCTGCGGTTTCTGGCGCGTCGCCTTGCATTGACCATCCCGGTGTTGCTCGGGGTGGCGACGCTTGTCTTCGCGCTTATCCATCTGATTCCAGGCGACCCGGCGCAGGCGATGCTTGGCGAGACAGCCGCCGAGGAGGATGTCGCGGCGTTGCGGGCGCGCCTTGGCCTGGACCGGCCGCTCATCGAGCAATACGGCGGCTTCCTCAGGCGCGCGGCCCGCGGTGATCTCGGCACCTCGCTGCGCACGAGCGAGCCCGTCACGCAGGCCATCGTCGATCGGCTGCCCGCGACGCTCGAACTGGCGGCGGCGGCCATGCTGGTCGCGATTGGCGCTTCGGTCCCGCTCGGCATCGTTGCCGCCGTGCGGCGGGGGACGATCGTCGACCACGCCGCGACCACCCTCGCGTTAACCGGAATCTCGATTCCAAACTTCTGGCTGGGACCGCTCTTGGCCATCGTCTTCGCGGTTGAACTGGGCTGGCTGCCGGTGTCCGGCCGCGGCACGCTCGCGCACCTGGTGCTCCCGGCGATCTCGTTAGGCGCGGCGTTGGCGGCGATCCTTGCGCGGATGACGCGCGCGTCACTCCTCGAGGAGCTGCGTGAGCCCTACGTGCAGGCGGCACGGGCGCGCGGCGCGTCACGCGCCAGGGCCGTGCTGCGCCATGCGTTCCGCAACAGCCTGATCCCTGTCGTCACCCTCGTCGGCTTGCAGTTCGGCGCCGTACTGACCGGCGCGGTCATCACCGAGACGATCTTCGCGTGGCCCGGCATCGGCCGGCTCCTCATCCAGTCGATCGGCTTTCGCGACTATCCCATGGTCCAGGGATGCATTTTGTTCATTGCCGTGACGTACGTCGGGATGAACCTGCTGACGGATCTTGTCTACGGCGTGTTGGATCCTCGCATTCGTTATGACTGACGCACCCTCGCGCCTCCGACCGCTGCCATGGCCAGAGTAGGTGCGGCCGTGGTGTTCGTCGCCGTCCTGGCGGCCATCCTGGGCCCATGGCTGGCGCCGTTTGAGCCATCGACGCAGGAGCTGGCGCTGCGGCTGGAAGGACCGAACGGTGCGCATTGGTTCGGTCTCGATGAGCTGGGACGCGACGTTTTCGCACGCGTGCTATTGGGTGCGCGCATCTCGCTGCTCGTCAGCTTCGTCGTCGTCGGCGTGTCGGCGACCATCGGGATTGCCATGGGCTCGGTGGCGGGGTATTTCGGCGGCCGCATCGATGAGGCGATCAGCCGGCTGATCGACATCCTACTGGCGTTTCCGGGATTACTGCTCGCAATCGCGCTGGTTGCCGTCCTGGGCCCGAGCCTCACGAATGTGGTGCTGGCGCTGTCGCTCATTGGGTGGGTGGGCTACGCGCGTCTCGTCCGCGGCCAGGTGCTACGGGCCCGCGAGCTGGAGTTCGTGCAGGCCGCGAGGGCGCTCGGCGCCACGACCTCGCGGATCCTGAGGCGCCACATTATCCCCACCACCTTGCCGGCCGTGACCGTACAGGCAACGCTTGGCATGGGGGGGGCGATCCTGGCGGAGGCGGCGCTCAGTTTCCTGGGCTTGGGCGTGCAGCCGCCAACGCCGAGCTGGGGCACGATGCTCAATTACGGGCGCGGGCATCTGCTCGATGCGCCGCACCTGACCATCTTCCCTGGTCTCGCCATCGCGATTCTCGTGCTCGGATTCAATTTTCTCGGGGACGGCTTGCGCGATGCGCTGGATCCGGCTACGCGGAGTCGGACTTAGCACTCAACGTTCGACGGTGCGAGGGTGCGACAGTCGGTACGACTATGCACTCTCGGCACCATCGCACCCTCGCACTGAGGTTATGAGGTCGGTAATCGCCGCTCGAGCCGCGCCAGGCGAGTGAGGGTCGCCGGGTCGACGTCGCTTTCGCCGGCAAGGGCAACGTAGCGGAGTAATGCGTCCCGGGCGACAGGGACATGTCCAAGCCGTTCTGCGGCATCCGCCAGGTACCGAAACACGATCGGGTCCACCGGCGGTTTTCCAGCGGCCTCGAGCAGGGTCCGCTCGGCCGCGCGCGCATCGCCCGCCAGCAGCATCGCCCGGCCGTACAAGGTTAGCGTCTCGCTTGAGGCGGTCGCGGCGGCAGCCGTGGGCTGCAGCGCTTCGATCGCCTTGCTCAATGCGACGCGGTCGTTCCGGAGTTCCGCGGCCTCGAGCCATACCCGACCGAGGGCCGTGTAGACCGCCGGCGTGTCGGGGTAGCGCTCCGCCGCGCGGCCGAGGGTGAGAATGGCCGCGTCGGTTCGTCCCCAGCGGGCGTAGGCAAGCCCCACGCTCACGAGCCGTTCGGCACGTGAGGGTTCGAGTGCCGCGAGCGCCTCCAGTTGCGCCAATGCGTCCTGTCGACGACCCGCTCGATCGAAGAGATCGATCAACCCCTCCCGCGCGGCGGCAAACGCCGGGCTGATCTCCACCGCGCGCGTCAACGCCCGCAACGCCTTCTCGTCCTGTCCGCGTTCGCGAAGACACATGCCAAGCAGGTAGTGCGCTTCCGTGAAGCGCTCGTCGAGCGCGACGGCTTCGCCGAGGGGCTCGATGGCTTTCTCCACCTGCCCGGTCCTGTAGTAGGCAAGCGCGAGCTTGTACAGGACGCGCGGCGACCGATCGTCCAGCACGGTGAACGCCTGATAGTGCTCCGATGCGCGCTCGTACCGCCCCATCGCGGCATTCACGTCGCCAAGCAGCTCGATCGGATGCGGCGCCGAAGGGTCGAGTGCCGCGGCTTCCCGCAGGTCCCGAAGCGCCGCAGTGAGTTCGCCGCGCCGCCGGTAGGTGTCGCCGCGCTTCAGGTGGGCCAGCATCGAGTCGCGCTTCAGGGCCAGGGCGCCGCTGAAGGCCTCGATCGCCCCGTAGGTCTGGTCCTGCGCCAGCGCGGCGTTGCCCGCTGCGATCAGGCGCTGAAATTCGCGCTCCTGGCGGACGGCATGCCACGCCAGGACGACCCCGACCATCAGAGCGGCAAGACCCACGGATACGACCAGCAGGCGCTTCATGGCAGCGGCTCATCGTAGCAGAGGTACGGGACCTTCGTCGCCAGGGCGGCGATGAAGTCGCGCGTGCCGAGACTCGTGGTCGTGCACCCGCGCGAGCTCTACGGCCTGAACCTTACCGATTCCGGCGGTCCGGCGGCGGAGGATGTCGTGAAGCTGCTTAATGGCGCCCGGACGCGGCCGGTGCTTCGCCCCGCGCGCTCGTAACGTTGTTCAGCGAGTCGGTGGCGCGGATGATCACGTCGCGGGCCGCCGTATCACCTTCCAATGTCAGTTCGAACTGTTCGGCGCGCGAATCGGCAATGCCGTCCTTGGGATAGATCGTCTGCCAGCGGTCGCCATCCAGTGAATACTCAGCCTTCTGCACTGCTGAATCGGCGTCCCGTACCTCGAAGGCGATCACCGTGCGGGTGCCCTCGCGGTGGACGGCCGTAACCGTCACCACCGGCGGCATGTTGTCGATCTCGAACGTAGTGCTTTCCATCGACGCGGTCAGCGCAGCATCAGGCGGATTCGACGGCAGGTCGGAAGCCACAACCTGGACGACATAACGGCCGTTGGGTACTGAGGTCGTGTCCCACACGAGAATCGGGTCGGTGAGCTCGCGTTTGAGCGGTTTCCATGCGGTTTCTCCCTCGCGTCGGTACAGCACGTCGTAATGCAGCTCGTCCCGGTTCTCGTCCTCCGCGCGCCACACGAAGGTCAGCAGCCCCTTCTGGTAGGCGCGGCGTCCCAGCGCGGGTGCGCTGGTAGCCGCGCCCCCCCCGCCCTGGTTCTGCGCCGCCGCGCGCCGATCCGGCGTGTCCCCCTCGAACCCCGCGATCTCGGGATCGCCCGTTGGAAACGGACGCTGAAAAATAGTGCCCGGTGGGTGGATGGTGATCGCCGTCACGCGGGGACGCGTGTTGCGCGGTAGATACGCCGCGGTCACCGAGGTCAACATCGGCGCCTGGTTGCGGCCGGCTGCCAGCACCGCGCGCCATTGAAGGTATCGCGCGCGGGGACTCACGATCGGGCTGCCGGTTTCGTCGGTGTAGGCCTTGCTCCAGTCGCTCCACGTTTCGTCGGGGGTCCGCGTGTTGCCGGAACGCGTGGCGATCTCGAGCTTCGTGCCCGCGGGGACCAGGCCCTGCCATTTGATGGCACCCCAGGTGGCGACGGCCTGTGCGTCGCGGACATCCGACGTATAGGTACCGCGATCGGCGCGCTCAGCCGACAGCTGCAGCAGCTTGCCGGGATTTGACGTTGCGAACAGCATCCGACCCGCCCGGTCCGGAAGCAGCGTGGTTACTTGCTGCGCCAGCGCGCGTGCCACCAGCGTCGGCTGCATCGGCTCGTCCGCGAGGCGATAGATCTTCCCCTCGTTCCCGGTGGCGACAAGCACGGTTCCGTCGCTGTCGAACGCCATGTCGTAGGGGACGTCTTCGCGCAACTGCCAGACGAGGTCCCACGCGCCATCCCGCATGATGCGGTAGACCGCGCCGGCACCGGGACCCTGGTTGTCGCGCGGCGCCGCTTGCGGTGCAGGTCTCGCCGCCGTGGTGGCCGAGTCGGCGGCAATCGTGATCGACGTAACCTCGGTGGAAACCGAGGCGACCGGCTGCGGTTGCGCGGGCTCCGGCGTCTGGATGGGCGGCCGAGCCTGCGTGGGAGCGGCGCGTTCGCTCACCGCCGCGGCGTAGATGTCGCCGTTGGTGTCGACGCGAAGCGTACGAATCTCGTTGTACGGAGAATCGAGGAGAACGAACGGCTTGCCGGACGCGTCGATCTGAAACACCCGCCCGGGTGACTCGGTTCCCGCCAGGAGCCGGCCTTCACGATCGAAGGCGAGCGACATCACATGGGCCGCCTTGGTCTGGTAGAAGGGCGCGCCCCGGCCGTCCGAGCCGATCTTGTAAATGGTGCCCTTGTCGCCCGTGCCGGCGAACACGTTGCCCGCGGGATCGACCGCCAGGCTCCATACGTACCGATCCGGCGGATCAAAGAACATCGTGCCAGATCCGAGCGCATCCACTCTGTAGATCTTGCCGTCAGGCGACGTCGCGGCGTAGATGCCGCCGGCGGGCGCCAGCGCAATGGCATGTACCTCGAGTTCCTCGGCGTCGAAGAACACGGTGCCGTTGCCGCTGGCGTCAACGCGGTACACCTGTCCCTCGTTTCCGCTGCCGATGAATACGGAGCCGTCCGGCGCGCTCACCAGCGTCCATAGGAAGGGGGCACTTGATTCGTAGACGGTTGTCGTGGCGGGCCCGAGCGCCAGGCGGCCGTACGCATCAATCGACAGGTTCTCGACCTCGCCCTGGAGGAACTCGGCTTCCGTTGAGACCTGCCAGAACGTGGGCACCGCAGCGTACACTCCGGCCGCCGCCGCGCATAGGAACAACGCCGCAAGAAGACTTCGCTTCGATGGATGAGTCATGCTGAAAGTCGCAGGTCCAAGGTCAAAGGGCAGGAGTCAAATCGACCTTTACGTTTCACCCTTTGATTTACGGTTATTCCTCGATCGTCAGCGTCAAGATGCGCGATCCGGTCACCGCGTGTCCGGTCGCAATGTCCCATTCGCCAAGCATCGCGCTCTGCAGCGGCCTGAAGCTGCCGCCGTTGCGATCGGATTCCATCACGGCCATCACGGAGGGAGGCAGCGCCGAGAACGATTCGCCCTTGACGACGGCGCCGCGATCGCGGCCGAGGAGGCGGACGTACAGGCGGTTGTTCTTGCGCGTGTTGTTCAGGACGCGAATCATCTGCGGCAGACCGCGCGTCTGGAGCGGTTGAACGTGCAGCTCCCGCGCCTCCCACTGCGATAGCCGGGTGCCGTCCGCCACCATGATCGACACCGGGCCGCTGGCGCTGGCCGGAATCGTCACCGGCAACGTTCTCGTGATTTCCTCACCGCGATACGTCCGCAGCAGCATCTTCAGATCCACCGTGGCGCCGGGCTTCGGGCGGTTGCCGTCGATCCACACCCGCTCGAGCGTGGCGCTGCGTGGCTGCTCACTCGCGTCGATCTCGAGATCAAGCCGCTCCAGCTCCACGTCTTCAAACGCGTTGCGAAGCAGGAAATTGATGGGAGCCACGACATACGCCGCCGCGCCGATCGAAGGCTGATCGCCCGTGAAGAGGTCCTCAAACGCCACGTTGCCGTATTTCTTGATGGACGCCGTGCCGCGGACGACATAGCTGGCCGCGCCGTTCTGGCGCTCGTACGAGCTGAGCGTGTTCAGGATGGAGAGGTACGCCAGCAGGGGAGTAAAGAGCTGGTCGTTTACCATTGCCATGTTGAACGTCTTCTTCGTCCCTCGCTCCGACGTCAGGCTGATCCGGACGGGGATGAGTGCCGGGCCCGGACCGAGCGTCCCCGCGATCGTGGTGGCGCGATCTTGTTGGACGGTCCCAATCACCTCGCCGGTGGTGGCGATCTTCATCGAATTCGCGAGGCTCGGCAGCACGGCAAGCACGCGGGCGCGCGTCATTGGGAACTGCGTCGGCCCAAGCCCGTGGAACGGATGGCCGAAGGCATAGACGCGATCGCCGTCCACCTCCGTCACGGTGCCGGTCGCACCAAGTTCGAGATCGCCGCTCATAAGGGCGATACCGACGGGATCGCCGGGTCGTAGGGGTGGTGCCGCTACGGGCAAAGCCCCTCCGGCTGTCTGCGCAGGTCGTGGCGCGACGAGCGAGGACCCTCCCATCACCGGGACGAAACCCCGGTCGCGGAAGGCGGAAGCGATCGGATCGATCACATCCGCGTCAAATCCGCCGAGCGACAGCGGCGTGGCAATCGGATGAAGCAACGTCCCTATGCCGGCGTTCAACGTGGCGCCGCCGAAGACCCGCACGTCGGCCGGGTTGTCGGCAAACGGCCCCGTCCAGCTGAACGCCTGGCGGAGCGAGGCGCTCAGGCTTTCCGGTGTGAGCGGGAACCGCAGCTCAACGCGCGCGGCCTGGCGCCGCGGGCCGGCAAACGTCGCGGCTTCGGTCATCTCGTCGATCGGCGTAATGCCGGCAATCGGCTCCTTCGAAAACTGGCCGAGTGAATACGAAACGGCGCCAACCAGGCGGCCGTCGATGTACACCGGGCTGCCGCTCATGCCCGCAATCACGCCCGTGTTGGCGAGCGGGCCGCCCTCGAGCCGCGCCAGGATCAGGTTGCGGCGCGTGCCGATGACGTTGTGCAGCACCCCGAGGATGTGGACCTTGAACTCGTCGAGACGGTCGCCTTCGAAGACGGTCTTGCCGATGCCCACCATCCCGGCTTTCAGCTCATCCACGGGAAAGGTCCGGCTCTGGGCCGGAAGGCCGGCGGCCAGGAACAGGAGCAGGGCCAAGGCAGAGGCGAGAGATCGTATGAACATCGGCTGAAGGCTCAACCTTGAAGATACGGGTAAACCGCTGAAACTGCAAGGCCCGAAGCCCTGCGCTGACGACCTCTCCAAAGCCCAATGAGCGGAGGGAATGATTGTAGGCAACCCTTGGATCCGGAGCCCTCTGCCCGTTGACAGCCGCAGAACCTCTGCGATACAGTCAGTCCAGTCTTCACGCTCATGCCGCATCGCTTTAGCTTTTTCCCGTCGCCGAGCTACGCCAGCTACTGGTGGTGGTATCGGACTGCGACTGAAGGGGCGGCCGGCGTCTAAGACCCGCACGACGAACTGAGCCTATACGACGCCTCTTCAGCCCCTGGTTGAAGAGGCGTTCTTGTTTTTATGACCCATTCGCTGCTATGCGAAACGGTGACCGGCGACACCATGGCCGAGCTGACCGCGGCGCGCGGACGTGCGGCGGCGGCTGACATGGTGGAGTTGCGCCTTGATGGCGTGAGGGATCTCGACGTGGCGCAGGCGCTCCACGGCCGGCGCGCCCCGGTCGTCGTCACGTGCCGCCCGGCCTGGGAGGGGGGTCGATTTGACGGCAGCGAGGAGGAGCGGCGCGCTGTGCTGGCGAGGGCGCTGACGCTTGGGGCTGAATACGTGGACCTCGAATGGCGGGCTGGGTTCGACGATCTCGTCCGCGCGAACGGCTCGAGAGTCGTCGTCTCGTCCCATGATTTTGCCGGCGTGCCGGACGACCTCTCCTCGCGAGCGCGGGCGATGCGGAGCACGGGCGCAGCGGTGATTAAGGTGGCGGTGACCGCGGCGCGGCTCTCCGACACGCTGCCGCTGCTCGAGATCGCGAAGGGTGGCGACGCCGTGGTAATCGGCATGGGTGAGGCCGGCGTGCCGACGCGGCTCCTGGCCTCGCGATTCGGATCGCGATGGACGTATGGAGGCGACGCCGTTGCGCCAGGCCAGATACCGACTACCCGCATGGTGGAACAGTTTCGGTTTCGAGCGGTTGGCGCAAGTACCGCACTGTACGGGGTCGTCGGCGGTAACGTGATGCAGTCGGTGTCTCCGGCTATGCACAACGCCGCGTTTGCCGCGGCCGGACTGGACGCGGTGTACGTGCCGCTGCGTGCGGCGGATTTTGCCGACTTCCTCGTCTTCGCCGATGCACTGGGCATCTCCGGTGCCAGCGTAACGATCCCGTTCAAGCTCGCCGCGCTGACCGCATCGGTGAGTTCCGACGACCTGGCGTGCAGGGCTGGCGCGGCGAACACGATCCGGCGGGTTCACAGCGGGTGGGAGGCGACCAACACGGATATAGCCGGCTTCCTCGAGCCGCTGGATGCCGTCTGGGGCGCCGACGCTCCGGAGGCGGGGGCGGACCTGAAGGTTCGCCCCTACGCAAGCGTGCGCTTCTCAGTCCTTGGGGCCGGCGGCGCCTCGCGGGCGGTCATCGTGGCGCTCACGTCGAGAGGCGCCCGAATCACCGTGCATGCGCGCCGCCAGGATCAGGCACAGGAGGTGGCCGCGTCAACGGGCGTCGAGGCAGGGCCGTGGCCTCCCGCCGCGCGGTCGTGGGACGTGCTCGTCAACTGCACGCCGCTCGGAGGTGCGTCCGCGCCCGATGCGTCGCCGCTACCGGGCGGGCCGTTCGACGGCCGTCTCGTGTACGACCTGACCTACCGGCCCGGGGAGTCGCTCCTGGTTCGAGAGGCTCGCCGCGCCGGCCTCCGGACGCTTGATGGCCTGCCGATGCTCGTGGCGCAGGCCGAGCGGCAGTTCGCGTGGTGGACGGGGCGGCGCCCCGCGCGGGGTGTGATGCAGGCGGCCGCTCTCGCTGAGACAAGCCACAGAGGCGACTGATGCACATCACCACGTTCGAGCAGTTTCGGGATCTGGCCCAGCGCGGCACGTTCGTGCCGGTCTACAAGGAGATCGTGGCCGACCTCCTGACCCCGGTCTCTGCCTTCCTGAAGATCGCGGAGCACTCCGATTACGCCTTCCTGCTCGAATCGGTCGAGGGCGGCGAGCAGGTTGGGCGCTACTCGTTTCTTGGCAAGGACCCGTTTCTGATCCTGCGATCGCGTGGCGGCAAGACGATCGTCGATCGTGCCGGCCAGACGTCCGAATCCGACAGGCCGTTCGTGTCGGCGCTCCGCGAGCTGATGACAGGCTTTCATTCGCCCTTTGTGCCTGGCCTGCCGCGATTCACCGGGGGCGCGGTCGGATATCTCGGCTACGACGCCGCGGCGTGGTTCGAGCCCGTGACGCTCCAGCCGGCAACCGAGGTCGAGGATGAAGCGGGTTTCATGCTGTTCGACACCGTGCTCGCCTTCGACCACGTGCGGCACCGGATCCTGATCATCGCCAATGCGCGTATTACCGGTGATGAGGATCTCGAGTCGCTCTACCAGTTCGCGCGCGCGAAGATCGAGTTCGTCGAGCGGGAACTAGAGCGAACGCTGTCGAGAGCCGCGCCCGCTCAGCGTCAGCCGCTCGATATCGTGTCGAACGTCACCCGCGACGAGTTCGAGCGGGGGGTTCGCACTGCCAAGGAATACATCGGAGCCGGTGACATCTACCAGGTTGTCTTGTCGCAGCGATTCGAGACGCGGTTCGACGCGGACCCCTTCACGGCGTACCGCGCGCTCCGCCATGTGAATCCGTCGCCGTACATGTATTTCCTCCGCATGGGCGGCCGGGCCATCGTCGGGTCATCCCCCGAGATGCTCGTGCGAGTGGAAGGGCGGTCGATGCAGACGCATCCGATTGCCGGGACGCGTCCCCGCGGCCGCACGGAGGAAGAGGATCTGCGCCTCGCGGAGGAGTTGAAGCGCAGCGAGAAGGAGCGAGCCGAGCACGTCATGCTCGTGGATCTCGGTCGCAACGACTTGGGCCGAGTGGCCGCGTACGGCACCGTGAAGGTGCCGACCTATATGACGCTCGAGCGGTACTCCCCCGTCATGCACCTGGTGTCGATCGTCGAAGGGCGCCTCTCGGACGAGCACGATCGGCTCGATGCGCTGGTGGCGTGCTTTCCGGCCGGCACCGTGTCTGGTGCGCCGAAGGTGCGCGCCATGGAAATCATTGCCGAGCTCGAGAACCGCCGGCGTGGCGTGTATGCCGGGGCGGTTGGCTACCTCGATTTCGCCGGCAACCTCGATTTCTGCATCACGATTCGTACAGTCGTCATTGAGCACCGCCGCGCCTACGTACAGGCCGGCGCGGGCATCGTGGCGGATTCGAACCCGACGGCCGAGTACGAGGAGACGCGCGATAAGGCACGCGCCATGATTCAGGCGCTGGAACTGGCGCAACAGGGTCTGTGAGGGTTCGACGGTGCGAGAGTGCGATCGTGCGATGGTGCGGTGACGGGTCTGAAGTTGACGCCGTCGCACCTTCGCACCCTCGCACGGGAAGCGTTCGATGGTACTGGTGATCGATAACTACGACTCGTTTACCTACAACCTCGTGCAGTATCTCGGCGAGCTGGGCGCGGAGATCCGCGTGCATCGCAACGACGCGGTGACACTGGACCAGGTGGCTGCGATGCAGCCCGACCGGATCGTCATTTCGCCCGGTCCCGGCCGGCCGGAGGATGCGGGGGTGACGGTTGACGTCATCCGCCGGTTTGGACCAACGACCCCGATTCTCGGAGTCTGCCTCGGGCATCAGGCGATTGGCGTGGTCTACGGCGGTACCGTGTGCCGCGCGAAGACGCCGATGCATGGCAAGACGTCCACCATCATGCACGATGGCAAGGGCGTCTTCAGGGGGATTGGCGAACCCTTCCAGGCCGGCCGCTACCATTCGCTGATCATCGCCAGCGGCGACGTGCCGGCCGACCTCGAGGTCGCGGCGCGGACGCGCGAGGAGGGCATCATCATGGCCGTGCGTCACCGGACGTACCCGGTGCACGGCGTGCAGTTTCATCCCGAGTCGGTGCTGACCGACGAAGGGCGACGGATTCTGCAGAATTTCCTGGACTTGTGATGTTCACGGAGCTGCTCGAGAAGGTCGTGCGTCACGAGGACCTCACCGCAGACGAGGCGGCCGGCGCCATGCGCGAGGTGATGGAGGGACGCGCTCCCGCAGCGTCGCTCGCGGCGCTGCTCCTGGGGCTCGTGATGAAGGGCGAGCGGCCTGCCGAGATCGTGGGGTTTGCGCGGACGATGCGTGAGCAGGCGGTGAAGCTGTCGGCGCCGGCCGGTGACGTCTTCGACACGTGCGGCACGGGCGGCGATCGGTCCGGCACGTTCAACATCTCGTCCGCGGCAGCACTCGTCGTGGCCGCTTGCGGCGTGAAGGTGGCCAAGCACGGGAACCGCTCCGTGTCGAGCCGGTGCGGCAGTGCCGACGTGTTCGAGCAGCTCGGCGTGAACATCGCGGCGGCGCCGGCGGTGGTGGAGCGGGCACTCCACGACGCCAACATCGCTTTCTTCTTCGCGCCGACATTTCATCCGTCGATGAAGCATGCGGCTCAGACACGGCGCGAGCTTGGCATCCGCACGGCGTTCAACCTGCTCGGGCCGCTGACCAACCCCGCCGGTGCGCGGCGGCAGATTGTCGGCGTGCCGCGGCCGGAGCTCACCGAACTGCTGTCCCGCTCGCTGCTGATGCTCGGGTCGGACCGCGCGTGGGTGGTCCACGGCGCGGATGGCATCGACGAGATCTCGACGACAGGGTACACGAAGGTCTCGGAATGCCGCGCCGGCGCGGTGAACACCTTCTACATCCATCCGGCCGATTTCGGGCTCTCGAAGGCGACGCCGGCTGATCTCCAGGGCGGGGACGCGGCGCGGAATGCCGCTATCGTGCTGGAGATTCTCGGTGGCACGCGCGGCGCTCCGCGCGACGTGGTGCTCCTCAATGCCGGTGCCGCTCTGTTCGTGGCCGGCCGTGCTGCCAGCGTGAGCGAGGGGATCGCTCGTGCCGCCGAGGCCATTGATACCGGCGCCGCGCACGCGACGCTCGATGGAATGGCGCGGAGCTCCCACGCGGAGGCTGCCGTATGACCGGCGCGCCGGACCTCCTGGGCACGATTGTCGCGGCCACTCAGCGCGTCATCGAGGTGCGGCGCGAGCGAGAACCGGCGGTGACGTTGGAGAAGCGGGCCGCCGCCGCGTTACCATCCGGTGCCAGATTCGAACGGGAGCTGGGGGCGGCCGGGCGCGTGAACGTCATCGGCGAGTGCAAGAGGCGGTCGCCGTCAAGAGGCGTGCTCGCGGCGGAATACGATCCCGCGTCGATCGCGCGGCTCTACGAGCGTGGTGGCGCCGCGGCGATTTCGGTCCTCACGGAGCCGACGTTCTTTGACGGGGCGCTCGAGCATCTGACGGCCGTGCGGCGCGCTGTTTCTCTGCCGTTGCTCCGCAAGGACTTTATCGTCGACGACTACCAGCTGTTCGAGGCGCGCGCCGCCGGTGCCGACGCGATCCTGCTGATCGTGGCGGCGCTCGAGCAGCCCGACCTGGTGCGGCTGCAGGCCCGCGCGTGGGAACTTGGCCTCGCCGCGCTGGTCGAGGTGCATGACGAAGAGGAGTTGACCCGCGCCGTCGACAGCGGCGCGCGCCTGATAGGCGTCAACAATCGAAACCTCCGCACGCTGCAGGTGGACATCGACGCGTCATACCGCCTGGGCGCCAGGATTCCACCCGGAGTCATCGGGGTGAGCGAGAGCGGCCTCCGGTCGCGTGCGGATCTCGAGCGTCTCGCCGCAGCCGGATATCGCGCATTTCTGATCGGTGAACGGTTCATGACGGACGTGGATCCCGCACGTTCGATCGGCGAGCTGACCAGATGTTCCTGAAGGTTTGCGGGATTACCCGGCTCTCGGATGCGCTCCATGCCGTCGAACATGGCGCCGGTGCGCTGGGCTTCGTGTTCTGGCCGCAGAGCCCCAGGTATATCAGCCCGGAGCGCGCCGCCGAGATCATCGCGGCGCTCCCCCCTGACGTGGACGCGGTCGGCGTGTTCGTGAACGAGTCTGTGGACGGCATCAGGGCGGTGGTCGCCAAGACCGGTATCGGCGTTATCCAGTTGCACGGCGACGAGACGCCCGCATACGCGGACAAACTGGGCTGGCCGGTGCTGAGGGCCATTACGGTCGAGCAGGCGGAACAGGCGGCTGTCGCCTGGCCGCCGGAGACGATCTTTCTGATGGACTCGGTGGACCCGGCCCGGCGCGGCGGCACCGGCTCCACTCTCGATTGGCGGCAGGCGGCGTCGGCGGCGCGCGGCCGGCGCGTCGTGCTGGCGGGCGGATTGACGCCGGACAATGTGGCCGAGGCGATTGGCACGGTACGGCCGTTCGGCGTGGACGTGTCGTCGGGCGTTGAGGATGCACCCGGTGTGAAGAATCCGGACAAGGTGGCGCGCTTTCTGACGCGCGCGCGGAGTGCATTTGACAAACACTAAGTCGGCGAAGGGGGTCAGACCCTATGACACGACTCGACTCATGGGGTCTGACCCTCCTGTGTTCGGGCGGCGTGACCCGGATGCACGCGGGTACTTCGGCGCCTACGGCGGCCGTTTTGTGCCCGAGACGCTCGTTGCGCCGATCGAGGAGCTCACGGCGGGCTACCTCGCCGCGCGCGCCGACGCGGTGTTTCGCGACGAACTGGACGGCCTGCTGAAGCACTACGTCGGCCGCCCGACGCCACTCTACGAAACGCGCCGGCTGGCAGGCGATCTGGGTCGAAAGGGGCGCATCCGTATCCTCCTGAAGCGCGAGGACCTGACGCACACCGGCGCCCACCAGATCAACAACGCACTCGGGCAGGCGCTGCTCGCAAAGCGCATGGGCAAGCGGCGTGTCGTCGCTGAGACCGGCGCGGGCCAGCATGGCGTGGCGACGGCCACCGCGTGTGCGCTGCTCGGCCTCGACTGCTGCGTCTACATGGGGGCGGAGGACATGCGGCGCCAGGCGCTGAACGTCGTCCGCATGCGGCTGCTTGGCGCGGACGTGCGCCAAGTGGACGCCGGCAGCCGCACGCTGAAGGACGCGATCAACGAAGCCATGCGCGACTGGGTGGCCAACGTGACGGACACTTATTATCTGCTCGGCTCCGCGCTTGGCCCGCATCCGTATCCGCTGATGGTGCGCGAGTTTCAGTCGGTCATCGGCCGCGAGGCGCGGAGCCAAACGCTCGACCAGGTCGGACGTCTCCCGGACATTGTCGTGGCGTGCGTCGGCGGCGGCAGCAATGCGATGGGGATCTTTGACGGCTTCCTGGACGATAAAGACGTGCGGCTCATCGGCGTCGAGGCGGGCGGCGAGCGGATCGCGCCGGGCCGACACGCGGCACGCTTCGCCGGCGGCAGTACGGGCGTGCTCCAGGGCACCCGCACCTTCATCTTGCAGGACGAAGCGGGCAACATCGAATTGACACACTCCATTTCGGCGGGTCTCGATTACGCGGCCGTCGGGCCCGAGCATGCCTGGCTACGGGACCTCGGGCGCACCGAGTACGCTCACGTGTCCGACGCCGAAGCGCTCGAAGGGTTTCAGACGCTCGCGCGGCTTGAGGGCATCCTTCCGGCGCTCGAGTCGGCGCATGCGATTGCGTACACGATGAAGCTTGTGCGCGACGTGGCGGACGGTACCATCATCCTGATCAACCTCTCGGGACGCGGCGACAAAGACGTCCAGAGCGTCGTCGAGGCGCTTCGATGACGCGGCCTTGGGCACCGGGACGGTCCGCTAATGCGGACCGCCCAGCTAGCGCTGGCTTGTCGGGTCGCACAGCGACCCGACTTGGGCGAAGGCGGCTGGCCGCCACGTTCGCTCGCATCCGCGCCGGCAATATTGGTCCCGGCCTCGTGACCTACGTGACCGCGGGCGACCCTGACCTGCCGCGGACGGAGGGCATCCTGCGTGCCCTCGACCGCGCCGGCGCCGACGTGATCGAGGTCGGCGTCCCGTTTTCGGACCCCCTTGCGGACGGCCCCGTCATCCAGCGCGCCACCGAGCGCGCACTGGCCTCGGGCACGACGCTCGCCGGCGTCCTCGACATGGTCCGGCGCTTACGAGCCGACCTGCGCGCGCCGATAGTCATATTCAGCTACGCGAACCCAATTCTGCGGCTTGGCGCGGAGCGATTTGCCGACCAGGCGCGCGACGCCGGCGTCGATGGTGTGCTCGTCCTGGACCTCCCAATCGAGGAAGCGGACCAGTTCCGGGCGCTCGTGGCATCGCGGGGGATTGATACAATTCTCCTGCTCAGCCCGACGACGAGCGACGAGCGTCTGCGGCGGGCCGCGTCCCTCGGCAGTGGCTTTCTGTATGCAATCTCGCGGCTCGGTGTAACCGGAGCCCGCGACGCCATCGCGGATGGCGCTGAGGAGATGGTCCGACGGATCAGGGCCGTCAGCTCCCTGCCCATCGCCCTCGGGTTTGGCATCTCGAAGCCGGAACACGTGCGCGAAGTGGGGCAGTGGGCGGATGCCGCCGTGGTCGGCAGCGCGCTGGTCAACGTCATCGCTGACGCGGGCGCGTCACTCGATCTCAATACGCGGGTAGAGGAGTATGTGCGGTGGCTGAAGTCCTGACGAACATCGAGGAGCTGCGCGGCCGGATCGACGTCGTCGACGATCAGCTCGTGCGTCTGCTGAACGTGCGGGTGGCGTGCGCCGTAGAGGTCGGCCGGCTGAAACACGAGGCCGGGCTGCCGATTTACCAACCCGAGCGCGAGGCGCAGGTGTTGAACAAAGTCAGGAAGTCGGCGACCGAGCTGTCCGGCCCGCTGACGGCCGAGGCGCTCGTCCGGATTTTCGAGCGCATCATTGACGAAGCGCGGCGCGCGGAACGTGCCGCCAGCGTCCGCGGAGACGGGCTCGGGCCGTCCATCGGCGAATGAACCGACACAGGAAGAGCGGAGATAGAGGAGCGGAGATAACGTCATGATCGTTGTGATGAAAGAGCGGGCCACTGAGGCGCAGGTCGACTCGGTCATCGCCCGTCTCATTGAGCTGGGGATGGACGTTCACCGATCGTCCGGCGCGACGCGGACCGTGCTCGGGGTGGTCGGCGCCGGCAAGGTGGACAAGGAGATGATCGAGATTCTCGAGGGCGTCCACGAGGTGATGCGCATCTCCGAGCCGTACAAGCGCGCGAGCCGCAGCTACAAACCCGAGGACACCATCGTCACAATTGACGACGTGCGGATCGGGGGCGATGAGGTCATCGTCATGGCCGGGCCTTGCTCGGCGGAGACCGAGGAGCAGTGCCAGGCGTCGGCGGCCGCCGTCAAGCGTGCCGGAGCCAAGGTGCTGCGCGGCGGGGCGTTCAAGCCGCGCAGCTCCCCGTACAGCTTTCAGGGTCACGGTGAACCGGGCCTGCAGATGCTGCGGCACGCGGCCGATGCGCACAACCTCAAGCTGATCTCTGAAGTCATGGACGCCAGCCAGATTGAGCTCATCGCCAAGTACTGCGACATCTTCCAGGTCGGCGCCCGCAATATGCAGAACTACACGCTGCTGCGCGAGCTGGGTCATGCGCGTAAGCCGGTGCTCCTGAAGCGCGGTATCTCGGCCACCATCGAAGAGTGGCTGCTGTCGGCCGAGTACATCCTGGACGGCGGCAACAACGACGTCATCCTCTGCGAGCGTGGCATCCGGACGTTCGAGACCGCGACGCGGAATACGTTTGACATTTCGGCGATCCCGGTCGTCAAGAAGCTGAGCCATCTCCCGGTGATCGCGGATCCCAGCCACGGCGCCGGCCGGCGCGACATGGTGGCGCAGCTGGCGCGCGCCGCGGTTGCGGCGGGCGCCGACGGCCTTCTCATCGAAGTGCACAACGATCCGGACCGCGCGCTGAGCGACGGGGCGCAGTCGATGTTCCCGTCGCAATTCGATCGTCTGATGGCGGAGCTGCGGATCATCGCCCCGGCGATCGGGCGCAGCATCTGCCTCGAGGCTGCCGCTCGCCGTGGGTGGGCGCGATAAAACGCCCGCGGCTCGCGAAGCCCCCAAATCCCAATGACCAAGTCCCAACGTGGGTTCGGGTCTTAGGATTTGGATCTTGGGATTTGACGATGTCCCCACCGGATTCTCCCGTTTTCCCAAGGGTCGCGATTGTCGGTCTTGGGCTGATCGGCGGGTCGATTGCTTTTGGCGCCCGCCGCGCGTGGCCTTCGACGCATGTGGTCGCGATCGATCGGGAACCGGTCGTTCGCGCGGCGCTCTCGCGCCGCGCCATCGACGCCGCGGCGGACGACCTGGCCTCCGTCGCCGACGCCGATCTGATTGTGCTGGCCGCACCCGTGCGCCAGAACATTGCCCTTCTCCGGCGCGTTGCCGCCTATGCCTCCACCTCAGCGGTGATCACGGATGTCGGCGGTACCAAGCGAGCGATTGTCGCCGCAGCGGCGGCGCTCTCCGAACGGGTCACCTTTGTTGGCGGCCATCCGATTGGCGGCGGCGCGCGCGGCGGGTTCGAATTTGCCACGGCAAGCCTGTTCGCGCGCCGGCCCTGGATCTTCACGCCCCACAACGCAGCAGGTTCCAACGCTATACGCCGCTTGTCCGCTTTCGTCACCGGCCTTGGCGCCCAGCCGGCGACGATGGACGCGGCCGAGCACGACCGGTTGATGGCGCTGATCAGCCACCTCCCACAACTGACGGCCACCGCGCTGATGGAGGTGGTCGGTGGGGCGGCAACCGCCGGCGGATTGCGAATGGCGGGTCAGGGACTGGTTGACACTACTCGCCTCGCGTCCAGTCCCGCCGACGTCTGGCGGGACGTCTGCGTCACCAACGCGGACGAGATCGGCAACGCGCTCGACCTGCTGATCGAGCGGCTGTCGGAGATGCGGAGCGACCTGCGGCGCGCCGAGATCATCGACTCTGTTTTTGACGACGCCGCGCGCTGGCGCGCGCAGCTCATGAAGGGGAGGGATTAGCTTCGCAGTACGACGGTGCGAGGTGCACTTGAGAAAGGTTTGACAGTGGCGTAGCCCCACCTTCCTTCGCACGAACGGATTCTCCTCGGCCCGGACCCATCCGTCGACTTGAATGGCCAGCGTTCGCGGAATCGGCCACTTTACCCCGGTTGTTGCCGGCGTGAACGTGGCCGGCTGTTTGCGCCCGCGGCAGCGCGGGGATTGAAACGATCGCCAGAACGGCGCCTCAGTCTTGACGATCCCCAGAAGTGGTC
>JACPPO010000147.1 GCA_016190945.1 Acidobacteriota bacterium
GCGGGCGCGGACCTGGAACTCGTACTGGCCGGTCCAGAGTAGGGTGTAGCCCGGCGGCAGCGTCACTATCGCGTCAATGGCCTGCCGTGCCCGCTCGACGTACCCGCCGATGTCTCGGGACGCCGTGTCCACGTACACGTACCCGGCGAGCTGGCCGTCTTCGTCACGAATCATCGCAGGCCCTGGCGTGAGCGTGATCTCGGCGAGCTGGCTCAGCGGCAGGTGCGATCCCATGGGGGTCTTCACGAGCACCCGCTCGAGCCCTGGAATATCCTCGCGGAAGTCGCGGTCGTACCGGACGTTCACGGGGTAACGCTCCCGGCCTTCGATGGTGCGCGTCACGTTCTGCCCACCGATCGCCGACTGAATGACGTCCTGCACGTCCTCGATCGTCAGGCCGTGCCTGGCGATCGCCTGGCGGTCGATCCGGATGTCGGTGAAGTAGCCCTGCGCCACGCGCTCCGCGTAGACGCTCCGGGTGCCCTCAACCCCCTGCAGCGCCTGCTCGATGTCGCGTCCGATGCGCTGAATCTCGTTCAGGTCGGGTCCGAAGATCTTGATCCCGATCGGCGTCTTGATCCCGGTGAGCAGCATGTCGAGCCGGTTGCGGATCGGCTGCGTCCACGTGTTCGGAAAGCCCGCGAACTGCAGCGCCTCGTCCATGTCGGCCTGGAGCTGCTCGGTCGTCACCCCCGGGCGCCACTGCTCCTTCGGCTTGAGTGTGACGGTGGTGTTCACCATGCCCATCGGCGTGTTGTCGGTCGATGTCGTCCCGCGACCGACGGTGCCGAAGACGCGTTCGACCTCCGGAAACCGGCGCAGTAGCTTGTCCTGCACCTGCAGCGTCCGTGTCGCCTCGGCGATCGACATGCCGGGCGGCGCCGTGGGCATGTACAGGAAGGACCCTTCGTACAGCGGCGGCATGAACTCGCTGCCCAGCCGGAGCGCCAATGGCACGGTCGCCACGACGACCGCCAGGTTCGCCACCAGGAGGCCCCAGCGCCACCGCAGGGCGAACCGGAGCGCCGGATCGTAGAGCCAGATGAAAAATCGCGAGACGGGATTCTCCGACTCCGGCTTCAGGCGCTTGCCGCGCATGAAGATCGTCATCAGCACCGGCACCAGCGTGATCGACAGGATGGACGCGAAGATCATCGCGAACGTCTTGGTGAACGCCAGCGGCCGGAACATCCGCCCCTCCTGCGCCTCGAGCAGGAACACCGGCACGAACGACACGATGATGATCACCAGCGAAAAGAAGATCGCCCGGCCGACCTGCTTGGCCGCGCGGATCGTCACCGCCGGCTGATCCGCGTAGGCGGGCAATGACGCATGCTCGTCCTTCGGCTCCGACAAGTGGCGGTAGGCGTTCTCTACCATCACGATGGACGCATCCACCAGTACCCCGATCGCGAGCGCGATGCCGCCGAGCGACATGATGTTGGACGTCACGTCCAGGTAGTACATCGGAATGAACGCTGCCACCACCGCGATCGGCAGCGCCAGGATCGGGATGAGCGCCGACCGGAAATGGAATAGGAAGACGATGATCACGATCGAGACGACGATCGCCTCTTCGATCAACGTGCGGCGCAACGTGTTGATCGACTCGCCGATCAACCACGAGCGATCGTAAGTCGGCACGATCTGGACGCCCGCCGGGAGTGCGCCCTGCACCTCCCGGATCTTGGCTTTAACGCGGTCGATCACGTCGAGCGCGTTCTCGCCGAAGCGCATCACGACGATCCCGCCGAC
>JACPPO010000144.1 GCA_016190945.1 Acidobacteriota bacterium
ACGCGACGGTGCTGAGCGGGTGGCCCTCATAGGCGTGCACGCGGCCGGCCAGGGCTGCCACGCGTTTGCCGGCGACGGTGCCAATCACGAGACGCCCGGCATGGCCGACCACCTTCGGGGCAGGCCAGTGCGGCAACTCGGCGTACGGCATGGTGACGGCGCCGGCCAGAGTGTCCGCAAAATCACCAAGCCCGGACCCGAGGACCAGTGCCGCTTTCGGCACGTCGCCGCAGTGCCGACGGATGACCTCCGCCGCGGCGTCGACGCGTTCGAACGTCCCGGCGCTGCCCATCAAGCCAGCATGCCTACGCGACGGTGCCGAGCAGGAGCGGCCTCAACACCGGCGGTTCGGCGGAAATACGTATCGCGGAACTGGCCAGCGCTGACGCCTCGCCCAGCCCGCGGTCGTCGTTGTACAGCAGTTCCAGGATGGTCTCTCCCGCGCGGACAGACTCGCCGGGTTTCTTCGCGATCACCACACCGGCACTATGGTCGATCCGATCCTCGATCCGCTGCCGGCCCGCGCCGACCGCCATCGACGCGCGGCCGACCAGATCGGCCTGAAGGGCAGCGACATAGCCGTCCGCGCCGGCCGCAATCGCGTGGCGGCGAGCGGCACGCGGCAGCCGAGCGTAGTCATCGAGGACGCCCGCATCGCCACCCTGCCACTCGATCATCGCCCGCATCTTCTCCAACGCCCTGCCTGAGGCGAGCGCGCGGCGAACGGCCGGCTCGGCGTCGGGCCGCGCGTAGCGGCCCGACACGACGAGAATGCGCGATGCCAGCGCTACGACCAGCGCAGTGATGTCGTCGGGCCCATGCCCTTTCAGGGTCTCGATGCATTCGATGACTTCCAGGGCGTTGCCGACCGCGCGGCCGAGCGGCGCATCCATGTCCGTGATGAACGCCTCGGTGCGGAGTCCCGCCCGCGATCCGATCGAGACCATGAGTCGCGCCAGATCTCGCGCGTCGGTTTCCGACTTCATGAAGGCGCCATGCCCGCACTTGACGTCGAGCACCAGCGCGTCGCTGCCTTCCGCGAGCTTCTTGCTCATCACCGATGCGGCGATGAGCGGGAGGCTCGGCACCGTCGCCGTCACGTCCCGCAGTGCGTACAGCTTCTTGTCGGCGGGCGCCAGCGACACGGTCTGTCCTACGATGCTCGTACCGACGTCGGTGAGCATGCGGATGAATTCGTCCACGGACAGGTTGACCCGGAAACCCGGAATGGCCTCGAGCTTGTCGAGCGTGCCGCCGGTGTGACCGAGGCCTCGCCCCGACAGCTTGGGCAGCACCACCCCACACGCGGCTACGATGGGGGCGAGCACGATCGATACCTTGTCGCCCACGCCACCGGTGCTGTGCTTGCCGACCTTCGTTCCCGGAACATCGGAGAGGTCGACACGGTCTCCCGACCGCACCATGGCGTCGGTCAGCCACCCGGTCTCCCGGTCGGACATGCCCCGGATCACGATGGCCATCAGCAGGGCCGATACCTGGTAGTCGGGGATATTCGCGGCACTGACTCCGTAAACG
This sequence comes from Acidobacteriota bacterium, assembly GCA_016190945.1. Lineage (GTDB taxonomy): Bacteria > Acidobacteriota > Vicinamibacteria > Vicinamibacterales > UBA2999 > JACPPO01. The sequence continues at coordinate 1,537 of JACPPO010000144.1, forward strand.
AATTCATCGATGTCTTCGCGCGAAAGTGCGTATCCATCGCGCTTTTTCGCGATCACGTCGATAAACCCCATCGAGGAGCGCCCAGTATAATCAACCCGATGCCCCCGACGCCGGCCGCCGACCGGATGTCTGCCGAGCAGACCGCGGTCCTCGTGGAATTCGCGCGGGCGTGCAGGACGGCTGTACGGTCGGTGTCCCTCTACCCCGCGACCCACCCGTCCATTCAGGGCTCCTTGTCACGCGTCACCACGGCGGCGGGCCGCCTGGTGCCGGCGGGGGATGTCACACTCACCGTGCACCCCGATACCCTGCTCGTTGACGGCCAAGTGCCGGCGCGCGCGGACCAGGCCATCGGCGAGCTCGCCGACCTCATGCACGACCGCCTGGTTGCCGCGCTGCGCGTCGAGCGAGGCGCCGATGCGCTCGACTGGCACGCCTTGCTCCTGCTGCTCGCGCGCCCCCCGGAGGAACTGACCACGGAAGGCGGCATTGCCAAGGCATGGGCTGCCGCGGGCCGTAATCACTTCCAAATCCGCGAGATCGATTACGCCGAGGTCCTCCGCGAACGTGGCGGCGGCCAAGCCGCGGAGTGGGACCAGATCATCGCATTCTGCCTCCAGGAGGGGACGGGGCCGCTCGACGAGAGCTCGTTGGCTGCGCTCCTCGAAACCCTGGGCGACACGTCGCGATTCGGCGGACTTCTGGAGCGGCTACAAGGCGCCGCCTCCGGCGGCGACGCCACCGTCAGCGCACGCGCAGCCGCACTGATACAGCTCATCCAGAAGATGCTGGACGCGACAGCGCAGTGGCCGCGGGCTCACGGCGAGGACCGGGTCCTTCAGACAGCGGCGGATGCGGCGTCACGAATGACGCCGGAGATGATGCTGGCCCTCATCGAACAGGCGCGCACGCCCGGCTCCGCGCAGGCGCAGGTCGCCTCGGCGGTCGTAGACCGGATGGGCGATGAGACCATCGCCTCGTTCGTCGCGGGCTCGGTGGTGAAGGAGGGTGGGGCCTCCGAGCGGCTGGCGCAGGCGCTGCAGCTGCTCGTGCCAGAGATCGACCGGAAGGAACGGCTCCTCGATCTCGCCAAACAGGAAGTCGAACAGAGCCCGTTCGGGCGGCAGTCGGGCTTCGAAGACCTCTGGCAATCCGCGGCGAGCATGCTGGCCTCGTACTCGGACGAGACTTACGTCTCGGCCGCCTACGCACGGGAGCTGTCGGGTGCGAAGGCGCGCGCCGTCGACGTGGAGCGCGTATCCGACGATCCGCCGGAGCGGATCCAGGGCTGGCTTGGGACCGTCGACGATGACGCGTTGCGGAGGCTCGATTTCGACCTTCTCCTCGACCTCCTGCAGGTCGAAGACGATGCCGCGCCCTGGCGAGATATCGTCCGGATTGCCGTTTCCGAGATCGAGCGGCGGACGAAGCTCGGCGAGGTCCAGGACGCGCAGAAGCTCGCGTTCGCCATCGTGCGTGAGACCGGCGCGGGAGGCCGCGAGACCCTGCGCTCGGCCGCGGAGTCGGCCATCGAGACGCTCGCCGGTGGACCGCTGGCGCGCCACATCGTCGTGCATCTGCGCAAGGTCGATGACGCGGACGTGGACCCGTTCGGCCGCCTCTGTCGCACGGTCGGCGAGCGGATCATCGGTCCGCTTGCGGAGGTGCTGATGGTGGAGGAAAACAGCCGCGCCATCAGACGACTGCGAGAGCTGCTGTTCGGTTTCGGCGCGGCCGGACGCGAGACCGTCGAGCGGCTGAAGGGATCGTCGAACCCGGCCGTGCGGCGAACCGCCATCGACATGCTGCGCATGTTCGGCGGTCAGGACGCGCTGGCCGATCTGGCGACGATGCTCGAGGATACGGACCCGGAGGTGCAAAGGGACGCGATCCGGGCGATCGCCCAGCTCGGCAACGACGAGGCCTTCGCCGTGCTGCAGAAGGCGCTGATGGCCGGGACCGCCTCCGGCAGCACGATCCCTCAGCAGTTGATCAGTCTTCGTGAAGAACGAGCGGTGCCGCTGCTCTGCTACGTCCTCAATCATTCGGCGCCGCGTGGACGAATGGTCGAGGTTCACGCACAGGTCATCGAGGCGCTCGGGGCGCTGGGCGCCCATCCGGAATCAACCCGGACGCTGCGCGCCGCTCTGTATCGCGGCGACTGGTGGGCTCCCGCCCGCACGGCGGCGCTGCGTCGGACGGCGGCCCTGGCGCTGCGGCGCATCGGATCGCCCGAGGCGCGGGCCGTCCTCGAGGAGGCGAAACGAAAAGGCAGCCGCGGCGTTCGCAATGCCGTGCGAGCGCAGGCCAGCTCCGCGTCTCGCCGGGAACAGGAACGGACATGAACTCGATGCAGCGCGCGAAACTTGCCGACGAACTCGTGCGCCGATTTGCGGCCGCGCTCCGCGGTGTTCGGTTGTACGCGCCTGGCCACCCTCTCGTCGCCCGCAGCATCACGGCGCTGGGCGAAACGCTGTCGCTCATTCACTCGTCATCTCCATCGATCGCCATCGGCATCGTCGGCGAAGAGCTCGTCGTCGGAGACATACCGGTGCCGCGAGCCGCCGAGAGCATGGGCAAGCTGAGGCGGCAGTTGCAGCAGGTGAGCATCGAGCGAATCGTGATCGATCAGGGGGTCACGCCCGCCGAACTGACGCAACTGGTCCAGACGCTTGGCGCTGTCGACGCCACCAAGGAATCCACGACCGGCCTTTCGCGCCTCAGGCACGTCCGTGTCGGCCGCCTCCAACTCGAAGAGAAAGGCGACACCGCCTCCGCCGATATCGCCACCTGCCGGCGCCTGTACGACGATGCGGTGTCGGTGGCGGGAACGCTCTGGGACAGCGCGAAACTGGACGGGATGCCCGACGTGGATGCCGGACGCGGGATCGTCGATTCGCTCGCGCAGGAAGTCTCGCAGAACCGCACGGCCCTGCTCGCCTTGACGGCGCTGAAGGATTACGACAGCTATACGTTCACACACATGGTCAACGTGTCGATTCTGACCATGGGACAAGCGCGCGGCCTCGGCGTTGAGGGGCCGCTCCTGCGCGAGTTGGGGCTGTCCGCGCTCCTGCACGACATCGGCAAGGTCAAGACGCCGGCAGAAATCCTCAACAAGCCGGACAAGCTGACGGACCGGGAATTCGAGATCCTCCGGCGCCACACCGTGGACGGCGCCGAGATCCTGAGGCGGACGCCGGAAATCCCGTCGCTCGCGCCGGTGGTGGCCTTCGAACACCATCTGCGACTCGATGGAACGGGATACCCGACCGCTGTGTCGCGTCCGACGCTCAACCTGGGAACGATGCTCTGCGGGGTCGCGGACGTCTACGACGCGATGCGGTCGCAGCGTATCTACCAGGAGGCCTTTCCGACGGACCGCATCCTGGCGGTGCTACAACGCAACGATGGCAAGCAGTTCGACCAGAACCTGATCCGGCGGTTCGTGCAGCTGGTCGGCATCTACCCCGCCGGCAATCTGGTGCGCCTGAACACAGGGGAGGTTGCGGTCGTGCTGAAAACCTACGCCCCGGATCCGTACCGCCCTCGCGTACGCGTATTGTTCGACCCCACCGGCGCCAAGCTGGAACGGGTGCTCGAGATCGACCTGTGGGAGGTCCGAGAGGGAGAACCGCAGTCGATCCAGGCGCCGCTCGATCCCGCCGCTTACGATTTCGACCCGCTCACGTACTTGTAAGGGGCGGATCTAGCCAGAAACGCGTAGGTCAAAGGTCAAATCGAGTCCGGGCGGTATTTGTCTTTTGACTCTTGATCTTTGACCTGCGAGAAACGGTTTAGTGGACCGTATCAACCGATTGAGCAGCGGGCGGGTCGGCCCGCGCTACAATGGGACCGCCCGCCTCACCCGTTACTCCCAGGGGATGGATGAAAGTTTCACGGACAACCGGACTGTCAGGCATCTCGTGTCTGGCCGCGAGCATCTGGATCGGCGCTGCGGCGGCACAGGACGGGTCGACCATTCCCCGGTTGCGCGAGCTGCTTGCGGAGATCACCGCCGCCCCCATCGATCGCGGGATTCGCAGCCTCGACGCCCCGCGGCCGCCTCGCCATAACAACGCCATTCGAGTCGCTGCTGACGCACGCGGCGGCGAACCGTTCATCCGCGGCAGCCTCATCGTCAAGTTCCGGCCGGGCACGACCCCTGCCGCGCGGCGCGCCATGCTTGCGCAGGTCGACGGATCGACGACACGCGCGCTTCCCTACGCAAGCTTCGACCTCGTTTCGGTTCATGCGTCGGCGGACCCCGAAAGCCTGGCGCGCTGGCTCGACGCTCAGCCGGATGTCGAGTACGCACAGGCTCGATATCTCGTCTATCCGGCATTCGTGCCAAACGACCCGCTCTACGCGCGGCAGTGGAACTACCCGGCGATTGACATGGAGCGCGCATGGGATATCAACCCGGGTGCGGCGCCCTCGGTCATCGTCGCCGTGCTCGACAGCGGTGTGGCCTTCCGGTCCGGCGTGTTCCGCTTCAACGCGCGCGCGTTCCGGGTCACGGCGGACGGGCCGGTGTTTCCCGCTCTGGGCCTCGTCAGTGTCCCGGTCGCGGCGGCCCCCGATCTCGCGGGCGTCGATCGATTCGTCGCTCCGCGCGACTTCATCTGGGACGACGCCAGCCCTCTCGACCTCGACGGCCACGGCACCCACGTGTCCGGAACGATCGGCCAGCTCACCAACAACGGCGTCGGCGTGGCGGGGATGGCGTTCAACGTGCGCATCATGCCGGTGAAGATCATCGCCGGCGACTGGGATCTCATCTTCGACAGCCCCTTCCAGGGCACTGATGACGTGGTCGCGCGCGGCATCCGGTACGCCGTGGACAACGGCGCGCGAGTGCTCAACATGAGCGTCGGCCGGTCGGGGCCCGCCGCCCCCGTCGTGCAGGAAGCGATTGCCTACGCGGTGTCGCGGGGCGCATTCGTGGCCGTGGCGGGGGGAAACGAATTCGAGCGCGGCAACCCGGTGGAGCGGTTGGCCGAGTTCGCGCCGCAGATTGAGGGCATGGTCGCGGTCGGAGCCGTCGGACGCGACCGACGCCGGGCGTACTATTCGAACACCGGTCCGTACGTGGAGCTCGCCGCCCCCGGGGGCAATTCGCGGGTTGGAGGCACGGAAGGGAACATCCTGCAACAGACCTTCGATTTCGATCTGGTCGAGACGTATCTGAGCGGGCCAGCGCGGTACCGGGCGCCCCGCTTTGACTCGTTCGCCTACCAGTTCCTGCAGGGGACCTCGATGGCCACGCCGCATGTGGCCGGCTTCGCCGCACTCCTGATGCAGCAGGGCGTCACGAGTCCGGCGGCCATCGAGGCGATCATGAAGCGCTACGCCACCGACCTCGGGCCGGCGGGTCGCGACGATGAATACGGAGACGGACTGATCAACCCGCGCGCGGCGCTGCGCGGCCTTGGGCTGGCGAAATGAGTACCTGTCGCGGTCTCGGTGCCTCCGCGTCTGGCACCCGCTCGGCGCGGCTTGGAGTCGTGGCCGTCGCCACGATGCTGCTCGCGCCTCCGGCGGAGGCGCAAACCGAATTCATGTTCCGCGGCTTTGGCGACGTCGGTTCGACGACGTTTGCCGCGGAGAAGAGCTTCAGTGCGGTGCTTGGCTCCGAAACCGGCCGCGTGTTCGGCGGTGGCGTCGAAGCCGTGCTTCCGCAGCGCGTCTTCGTGAATGTGCGCGCGTCGCGCTTCCGCGAAGTCGGCCAGCGCGTCTTCCTGTTCAACGGCCAACAGTTCAACCTTGGCATCCCCACGACCATCACCGTGACGCCGGTCGAGCTCACCGGCGGCTACCGGTTTGATTTCGGCCGGCGCCTGGTTCCGTACGGCGGGGCGGGCTTGGGCTGGCACCGGTACGAGGAGACCTCGCGATTCGCGGAGGCAAGCGAGAATGTCAACGAGCGCTTCACCGGTTATCACGTCGTGGGTGGCGCTGAAGTCCGGCTGGCGCGGTGGATCGGCGCCGCCGCGGAAGTGCAATGGGCCACGGTCCCCGATGCGCTCGGCGACGATCCGAACAGCGTCTCCCACGAGTTTGACGAATCCGACCTTGGCGGCGTGACGTTCCGCTTCAAGGTCGTCGTGGGACGGTGAGCGATTTCCGGCGGCGCGTCCTCGCGGTCGTGCGTCGAATCCCGCCCGGCCGCGTTGCCACCTACGGCGACGTGGCCGATTGGGCCGGGCGGCCGCGCGCGTGGCGCGCGGTCGGCAACATCATGCGGGAGTGCCACGAGCCCGCGACCCCCTGTCACCGCGTCGTGGGTGCTGGCGGCGCACTGGGAGGCTACGGCGGCAACCCGCAACTGAAACGTGAACTGCTGCGCGCCGAAGGTCTCCAGGTCGGCATCGCGCGCATTAGACGCTTTCGCGATGTCCGCTGGGCCACGAAGGTCTCTAAAGAGGCAAGTAGAAAGTGGAAAGTCGAAACTGAAAAGTAAGTGACAAGTACGTAGAGCTACTTCGAGACTTACTTTCCAGTTTCCAGTTTTTACTTTTCACCTTCAGCAACGCGGCCCTTCAATTCGGCGGCGAGCGTCGCGAGGAGCCGTCGTTCCTCGGCCGAGACGCGGCCAATACTGCCCAGAACGCCCCCCGATGCGTCGGCGATCGACTCGCAGTACTTCACCAGATCGTCGGCGCTCAGATCGCCGTGGCCGGGGGCGGCCAGCATGGCGCGAATGAGCCGCGTCGCGTGCGTGAAGACGTACTCGTCGGGCCGGCGATCGAGCCAATCGGAAAGCTGACGGTCCGCCGCTCCACCTTCCTGAATCCCCCGGGCGCGCGCAAGCTTGACGATCAGGCCGTGCTCGGCGGGCGTCACGCCTCCCTCCGCCCACGCCATCTGAACAACCGGTACGAGCGGCAGGAGAACGACAGTCTCCGGCGTGAAACCGAGCGTCTCGAGCTCCTGAAGCAGCTCGGGGTCGGTGAGCCCGGTCCTCTTCCCCATTTCCGCGCGCGCTTCGGTGGCCGTCGCCGCGCGCCGCAGCTTCTCGATCAGTTCCTTATCCTTCTTCCGGAAGTACTCTTCCTCGAGCGAGCGGCCGCGTTCGGCAAAAATGTCCTTGTCCGCCATCGATCTCTCCTAGCCGATCGTCATCAGATCGAACTGCTCGTGGTGAAGCTGCGCATCGGGCCGCACCGCGATCTCGCGTCCGAGCGATTGCTTCAGATCCTTGAATACCGCGCGCTCCTCGTCCCTCAGCGCCCGCGCGATGTCCGGATTGACGCGCAGCACGAGGCTCTGGCCGTCGAGATCGCCGCTGATCTTCTTCATTTCGGCGAGAATCTCGTAGCAGATCGTCGAGCTGGACTTGATCACCGCGCTGCCGGCGCAGTAGGGACACGGCTCCGTCAACACGCGCTCGAGGCTCTGCTTCACGCGCTTGCGCGTGATGATCACGAGGCCGAAATCCGCGACTTGCAGCGCCTTTGAGGGCGCGCGATCCTTCCGCAGCTCCTGGTCGACCGCCTGAAACAGATTCTGGCGGTTCTTCTTCTCCTCCATGTCGATAAAGTCGAGCACGATGATGCCGCCCAGGTCCCGCAGCCGGATCTGCCGGACGATCTCCTTGACCGCCTCGAGGTTCGTCTTGAGGATGGTGTCCTCCAGCCGTCCGGCCGTTTTCTTCCCGACGTATCGCCCGGTATTGACGTCGATCGCCACGAGCGCTTCCGTCTGGTTGATCACGATGGACCCGCCGGACTTCAGCCAGACCTTGCTGCGCAGCGCCCGATCGATCTCCGCCTGCACGCCGTACTCCTCGAAGATCGGGTATGCCTTCTCGTAGAGCTTCACTTTCGGCCCGAGCGCCGGCATGATGCGCTCGACCAGCTCGCAGACGCGACGGTACTCCACGTCGTTGTCGATGCGAATCGCGGAGAACTCCTCGGTGAGCAGGTCGCGCAGGAGCTTCGCCACCAGACTCTGCTCGCGATAGACGACCGCCGGCGCCCGAGACGACTCGGATTTCTGCCGGATGTCGGTCCACACCCGGTGGAAGTAGCTCAGGTCCGAGACGATGTCGTCCTTGGGACGCCCGGCGGCGGCGGTGCGGATGATGACGCCGCCGGTGAAGCCGTGCTGCTCGCGGAACTCGCGGACGATCCCTCGCAGCCGGCCGCGCTCCTCGCGCGAGTCGATCTTGCGGGACACGCCCACGTGGTCGACCGTGGGCATGAAGACCAGAAATCGCCCGGGCATCGTCGCGTGGGAGGTGAGTCGCGCCCCCTTGGTACCGAGCGGCTCCTTGGCCACCTGGACGATGATCTCCTGGCCTTCCTTCAGGAGCTCTTCGATCTTCGGTTCTGGGCCCTTCTCGCGGTCACGCCCCGGACCGCGCCCCGACATGACCGGTCGCGGCGCCGCGGCGCCGTTCCCCGCGGGCGCCGGCGCCACGCTCCCCTCATCCTCGTCGGTTTCGAGGCGGTCGAACTCCTCGGAAGAGGGGATGACGTCGGTTACGTACAGGAAGCCGTCACGCTCAAGGCCGAGGTCAATAAACGCCGACTGCATGCCGGGGAGCACCTTCGATACCCGGCCCTTGTAGAGATTGCCCACGACGCCGCGCTGCCGCTCGCGTTCGATGAAGATCTCGGCAACCTGGTCGTCCTCGAGGATTGCGACCCGTGTCTCGTGGGCGCTCGAGGAGACGATCATCTCCTTGGTCATGCCCGCAACTCCAGCGGGTCCCTCCGACCGCCAGCCACGCTTCGCCGCGCTTCTCGCCGCGCCGTGATGCGGCGCCGAGAGGCCACGCGAACAGCGCCGATAGGCGGCGCCGCACGAGTGCAACGAAGGTCACGGGCATTTCGAGGAACCCATTCCGTGGGCTCTAGGCTTCAGGCTCGTGGCTTTCGGCCTGACGGAGCCTGAAGCCTCAAGTCCACGGCCTAAAGCCGGTTAGTTCGTAAATCGACGCATCCGGACGTTGAGGATCAGGCCGAACCCCGCCAGCGTGGCAATCATGGAGGAGCCGCCATAGCTCATGAGCGGAAGCGTCAGTCCTTTGACCGGCGCGAGGCCGGCCGACATCGTGATGTTGTAAATCACCTGGAACGTGAAGCTGGCAAGCACTCCCAGCACCAGGTATGCGCCGAGCTGGTCCTTGGCGAGCCGGGCCGATTCGAGCGCCCGCAGAATGACGAACAAGTACAAACCGAGCGTCACGATGACCCCGGCAAACCCCTGCTCCTCGGCCAGCACCGAGAAGATGAAGTCGTTATGCGCGACGGGAAGGAACCGCAACTGCCCCTGCGTTCCCTCGGTAAATCCTTTTCCCCACGGCCCCCCCGATCCGACCGTGATGCGGGCCTGAATCTGCTGGTAGCCGGCGCCGCGCGCATCCTGCGCCGGGTCCAGGAACGTCGAGATGCGCTCCTTCTGGTAATCCTGAAGTGCGAACCGCCAGGTAATCGGCGCCGCGAGCAATCCCGCGACCGCGAGAACGCCCAGCAGCCGCACCGGCATGCCGGCCACAAACGCCACGGCCAACGCGACAGGAATCAGCGTGGCCGCGGTACCGAGATCCGGCTGCCTCGCGATGATGATGAGCGGCACGGCGGTGAGCCCGCCGACCATCAGGAGATCTACGTGCGTGACGGCGCCCCGCCGGCTTTCACCGAGGAACTTGGCCAGCACCAGCGCAAGCGCCGCCTTCGCGAACTCGGAAGGTTGCACGTTGAACACGCCCAAATCAATCCAGCGCCGTGATCCCCCGCGCACGGCGCCGAAAAAGAGCACGTAAATCAGCAACGCGATGACGGCAATGTAGATGATGTGCGACTTATCCGCCAGCGATCGGTAATCGATGCCGAGGCAGACCGCCAGAGCAAGCAGCCCAAGCAGGACCCCGTAGACTTGCGTCTCGAGGATCGGCGTCCATCCGCCGGTGGCACTGTAGACTTGGGACAGCCCGATGGCGCAGAGGGCCAACACCGCGGCCAGCAGTCCCCAATCTACGTGGTGGTAAAGGCGTCTCTCGAACACAGTACCTGGTGCCTCATGCCTGGTGCTTAGTACGTACCTGGTGCGATGGTGCGAGGTGCGGCGCCTGGTGCGACCCGTGCAATCGCCGGCGCCTCAATCGGCGCGCTGTCGGGATCCGGCTCCGGCACCGGCGGCGGGACCGGCGGCGGCGCCAGCGTCGGCAGCGGCCGTCCTTCCCTTTTCGCAAAATACGTCTCGATGACGTGCTTGGCGATCGGCGCGCCCAGGTAGCCGTGTCCGTTGTGCTCGCCGAAGATCACGCCAGCGATTTGCGGATCGTCCTTCGGCGCGAAGAATACGAACCAGCCGTGATCCCGCAGGTCGCGTTCGCCGCCCCGCGCCGCCTGGCGTCCCTGGTTCGAGATGACCTGCGCCGTGCCCGTCTTCCCTGCGACGTCCCGCCCGGGAATGCGCGCGCGGCCACCGGTGCCGGCGGCGTTGACCACCATCCAGAGTCCATCGTGCAGCGCCGACAGCGTCTCGGGGCGGAATGCGACGCGCTCGGGCACCACGGGCGGTGTGGCCGCTTTCCATCCCCCTCCCTCGTCCACGGCCCGGATGATGTGCGGCGTGACGCGCGTCCCGCCGTTGGCGACGGTGGCCATCATCACCGCCATTGCCGCGGGCGTCACCGTCACCTGCCCCTGGCCGATCGACACCGAGATCGTCTCGCCCGGATACCAGCGCTCGCCGGTCCGCTGGCGTTTCCATTCGGTGGACGGCACGATGCTGTCCTGTTCGTTGGGCAGGTCGATCCCGGTCAGCCCGACCAGCCCGAGCTTCTCCGCCCACTTGTGGATCCGGTCGACGCCGAGCATGTTGCCCAGCGTATAGAAGTAAACGTTGCACGACTTCTCAATCGCGTGCCGCATGTCGACGACGCCGTGGCCGCCGCGCAGGTGACACAGGAAATACCGGCCGAAAAACGAGGCGCCGCCGCCGCAGTACACCTTGAAGTCGGGATCGACCAAGCCTTCCTCGAGCGCCGCGGTCGCGATGACGATCTTGAACGCGGACCCGGGTGAATAGCGCCCCTGAATCGTGCGGTTCTGCAGCGGCCGCAGCGCGTCGCTGTTGAGCGCCGCCCACGTGGCGCGGTCGATGCCCGCCGCGAAGTCGTTGGGATCGTAAGCGGGCAGGCTGACCAGCGACAGCACCTCGCCGGTGCGAGGATCCAGGACGAGCGCGGACCCGTTGAACCCGGCGTGCTTGAACCCGTCCTCCGCCGCCTTCTGGAGGTCGTAGTCGATCGTGAGCTGCACGCGGCGCCCCTCCACCGGGGGCACTTCCTCCAGCGTGCGAATCTCCCGCCCCATGCTGTTGACGACGACGCGGCGCGCGCCGTCCTGGCCCATCAGCAGCTTGTTGTAGACCCGCTCGATTCCCGACTGGCCCACGATTGCGCCGGTCCGCACGCCGTCGCCCAGCTGCGCATCGTTCGCCTCGCCGACGTACCCGAACAAGTGCGCCGCGAGCGCGTCGGTCGGATACTGCCGCATAGGCACTTCCTCGACTACAACGTCCGGCAACTCGAAATCGAGGCGTCGTGCCACGATCGCCGCCACTTGCGCGAGCGACGCATCCTCGATCACGACGATCGGCCGGTACGTCGGCTCGCCTCGATGGCGATCGACGATCTGGCGCACCTGCGTGAGGTCGAGGCCGGCGACCGCCGCAAGGAGGCGGATTGTGCGATCGAGATCCTTGGTGTGCTCGCGGACAATCGAGACGCTGAACGAATGCCGGTTCTCGACGAGGACCTTGCCGTGGCGGTCGAAGAGCACCCCGCGCGGCGCGCGCAGCGCGAGCGTCCGCTGGTGGTTGTTCTCCGCCATCTCCTCGTACTGCGCGTGCTGGACGATCTGCAGGAACCAGAAGCTGATGGCTAGCGCCGCAAACGTCACGACGACGCTCACCTGCAGCACCGTCAGGCGCACGGTGATCCGTCGACGATCTTCCGTCACTGCCGCCATCTTCTAATGTCTCGTTCGCCGCGACAGCCGCCGGCGCTCCACGGCCCCCGGGAATGACTCGACGATCGTGAACGCAATCATGCCGGCCGCCGCGTTTCCAAGCGCTTGACTGAGGATCGCGGCCCACGGAGAGGGAAACGACCGCAGCCCCAGCACCACATACAATCCCATGAACACGGCCGCGTGCGCGCCGGTTGCCGCCAGGAACACCACAACCCGGGGCAGCGCCGCGGTCACGATGAACTGCTGGCCGATAGCGCCGGTCACAAATCCTACGATCGACTTCGCCAGCCCACCGATGCCGATCACCCCGCTCGAGAGCGCATCCTGGACGATGCCCGCCACGCTCCCGGCGAGCATCCCGGTCACGGGGCCGCTCGTGAGCGCCACGTACACAACAACGACCAGCACCAGGTCGAGCGCCGCGGTTCCCCCGACCAGGAACCGCGCCAGGGTCGTCTGCAACGCGAGCGCCAGAGCTATCGCGATGAGGACCCCGACGGCCTTCACTCGCGTGCCTGCGTCCCCGAATCCGCGGCTGTTTCGCCCTCCACCGCGGGAGGTGGCGCGACGGCCACAAGCACCGCCTCGAGCGACGAGAAGTCGATGGCCGGTCGAATCACAATGGCCCCGAACGCCCCGCTGCCGCGTTCCATAGATTCTATCCGACCTACGACGAAGCCCTTCGGGTAAATGCCGTCAATGCCGGACGTCACCACGACATCTCCGACCTTCACATCCGCCGTCTCAGAAACGTAATTCAGCCGCAAATCCCCGCCGGTGCCCTCCACGACGCCCTGGGCGCGGGAGCGCTCAACCAGCGCCCCCACCGCCGCGTTCCGGTCGATGAGGAGTTGAACTTTCGCGGCGCGCGCGCTCGGGGTGATGATCCGCCCGACGACCCCGGCCGGCGCAATCACCGCCATGTCGGGGCGAAGGCCGTCGGCGGTCCCCTTGTCGATCGTCAGCGTGCGAAAGTCCGGGCTGGCACTGCCGGCGATGACCCGCGCCGCCACCGTCGCCAGCTCCGCCTGCGAGCGAAGGCCGAGCAACCGCTCGAGCGCACGCGACTGTTGAGCCAGCGCGCGCTCCTGCTGCAGCGTGACCTGAAGGCGCGCCACTTCCTGCCGCAGGCGGTCGTTTTCGCCACGCACCGTCCGCAGCGCGAGGTACTCGCCCCACGAGGTCCTCACGCCACCGATGAAGGACGAGGCGCCTCGCTGGATCTCGGCGAACGCGCCAAACGTGACGGCCTCGAGCACGGGCACGCCGCGATCCGTATTCACTTGGGCCGAGATGAGGACGATATGCCCGACGGTGACGGCGATGAAGAAGTACCCGATGCGTCGGCGAACACCCAAGAGCGCCATGACAGTCGGCGCCTAATCGATCGAGATCTTCCGCAGCAGGTTGAAGTCGGAGAGCATCTTGCCCGCGCCGAGCACCACCGACGACAGCGGATCCTCCGCCATCGCCAGCGGCAGTCCCGTCTCCTCGCGTAACCGCTTGTCCAGGTTCTTGAGCAGCGATCCGCCGCCGGTCAGCACGATACCGCGATCGACGATGTCGGCGGACAGCTCCGGCGGCGTGCGCTCGAGCGCCACGCGGACGGCGTCGACGATGACGTTGACGGTCTCGGCGAGCGCCTCGCGGATTTCCTCGTCGGTGATGGTGATCGTCTTCGGCACCCCTTCAATCAGGTGCCGTCCCTTGATCTCCATCGTCATCTTCTCCTCGAGCGCGAACGCCGAGCCGATCTCCATCTTGATCTGTTCGGCGGTCCGCTCGCCGATGAGCAGGTTGTACGTCTTCTTGATGTACTGGATAATCGCTTCGTCCATTTCGTTGCCCGCCACCCGCACCGCCTTGCTATAGACGATGCCGGCGAGCGAAATGACGGCAATGTCGGTCGTGCCGCCGCCGATATCGACGATCATGTTCCCGGACGGCTCCGTGATCGGCATGCCGGCGCCGATGGCCGCCGCCATGGCCTCCTCCACCAGGTGGACCTCGCTGGCCTTGGCCCGGTAGGCGCTGTCCTTGACGGCGCGCTTCTCGACCTGTGTAATCTCGGAGGGGACGCCGATCACAATGCGCGGGCGCACCCACACGTTGCGGTTGTGCGCCTTCTTGATGAAATAGGTCAGCATCTTCTCGGTGACCTCGAAGTCGGCGATGACCCCGTCCTTCATCGGCTTGATGGCCACGATGTTGCCCGGCGTGCGGCCGAGCATCTCCTTGGCATCCTTGCCAACCGCTTCGACGCGGCCGTTGATCTTATTGATCGCGACGATGGAGGGCTCGTTGACGACGATCCCCTTGCCCCGAGCGTACACGCAGGTATTCGCGGTGCCCAGATCAATTGCCAGGTCGTTGGAAAACAGAGAGAAAAACGAGCCCAAGCCCAAATTACCCGTTCCCTTCCGCGATATGAATGCCGTCCTTGCCCGAGTCCTTGACCTGGTACATCGCCCTATCCGCCGCCTTCAGTAGTTCTTCGGCCGATGCGGTAAGGTCCGGGAGAGTGGCGATGCCGATCGAGGCCGTCAGATGCAGCGACAAACCCTCGTCCTCGAGAAACGGAAAGGCCCGAAGCCGGTCCCGGATGCGCTCGGCGACCGCCATCGCACCCTCACAACCGGTATCGGGAAGGATGAGCGAGAATTCGTCCCCGCCGAACCTGGCGACGACGTCCGTCTCACGGGCGCACCCGCGGATGACGGCGGCGGCCTCGACAAGCGCCCTGCTGCCGGCGAGATGTCCGTGGTTGGTGTTCACGTTCTTGAAGCCGTCCATGTCGACAAACAGCACCGAGAGGGGCTTGCCGCTCCGAACCGACCGCTTTTCCTCGCGGCGCAGGACGAGGTTCAGGTAGCGGGAGTTGGATAACCCCGTCAGGTCGTCGGTGACCGACAGGGCCTCCGCCTTCTGAAACGCCAGCGCGTTGTCGAGCGCGATGGCCGCCGGCTCGAGCAGCAAGCGCACCACAGCTAGCACGGACAGCCCAAGCGACGGTGGAGCGGCCGACGGCAGCGGATCGAGACCGACCAGGACCGCATAGGTCCGATTGCGACAGGCGAGCGGCAAGGCGATGGCGCTTCCATGAGCGTCCCCACCGCCCCGCCGATCCTTGGACAAGTCGGCGGACATGAACTCGGCGCCCTGAGCCATCACCCAAGTGGCGGCGGCCCACACCGACGGACCGAGGTCCGGCGTCAGGCCTTTGTCGGCGAGCACGCCGAGTTGTCCGTTGATGTCCGGCGCCACGACGGCCCAGCAGGGCGCAGCAATCCATTCGTCGGCCTGCCGCACGAGCCAACTCCCGACCTTCTGTGGATCGAGCGTGGCGTTGGCTTCGCGCACGGTCTCGATCATCGCATCGCGCCGCTCGAGACGCGCCCGGAGCGAACGCAGGCGCGCCTTGACGCGGCAGGCGAAGTCGGCCGGGCGGGCACCGCTAACCCTGTAGTGTGCAACGTCAGGCTTGGAGGAGACCGGTGTCACCGCTCGCAGGGGCGGGGGCGCGCTGGGACGTGCATGTGCGGTGCCGCTAAGTCCTTCTGAACCCAGCAAATATACCACGGCTTGGGCCCTGGGCTTTCGGCTTTGGGCTCCCGGCGAAGCGTGTAAGATGAATGATTGTCGCGTTCGGGTCTGCCGCCCAAAGCCAGAACCGAAGGCCGAAAGCCACAGGATTCATCTCATGACCATGCTCGACCGGATGCGTCGCCACAAGGGCTGGCTCAAGTGGAGCCTCGGCCTGGTGGTGCTCGCCTTCATTGTGTTCTATATCCCCAGTTTTCTCGACGATCCGACGGCGGTGGGCGCGGGTGCGGCCCCCGGCGAGGTGATTGCCGAAGTTGAAGGCCGCGCTGTCACGGCGGGCCAGTTCCTGCAGCGATACAACTCCCAGATCCAGGCGTACCGCACGACCTACGGCGGCAACCTGAGCGACCAGCTCCTCCGCCAGCTCGGCATCGATCGGCAGATTTTGCAGCAGATGGTCGACGAGCAGGCCGCCTTGATCGAAGCGGCGCGCCACGGCATCACCGTCAGCGACGAGGAGCTGGCACAGCAGATTTTCGCGATTCCAGGCCTCCAGGAAAACGGGCGCTTCGTCGGCGAACAGCGCTACGAGCTCATCTTGCGGAGCCAGGTTCCCCCCCTGACCAAGAGCGTCTTCGAGGACAACCTGCGGCGCAGCCTGATCATCGACAAACTGCGCGCCGCGCTGACCGGCTGGATGACGATCTCGGATGCCAAGGTCGAACGCGAATTCACGCTGCGGAACGAGAAGGTGAAACTGCAGGTCGTGGCGCTCACCGCCGACAGGTTCCGCGACCGGGTCACGGTGACGGAGGCGGACGTGGCGTCGTACTTCGAGACGCACAAGGCGGAATACCGCGTTGGCGAACAGCGTAAGGTGAAAGTGCTGCTGCTCGATCGGGACCAGGCGCACGCCAAGATCGTCGTGCCGCCTGCCGACGTCCAGCGCTCCTATAATGACAACCTCTCGCAGTATCAGACGCCCGAACAGATCCGCGCGAGCCATATCCTGCTGAATACGGCCGGCAAGGAAGAGGCAGCCGTCCGCGAACGGGCGGACGACCTGCTGCGGCAGGTCAGGACCGGCGCCGACTTCGCGGCGCTCGCGACCAAGTTCTCCGAAGACGACGGCACGAAGGCCGCCGGCGGCGATCTGGATTACTTCAGCCGCGGCCGCATGGTGCCGGAATTCGAGACGGCGGCGTTCGCGCTCGAACCGGGCCAGATTAGCGACCTCGTCAGGACGCAGTACGGGTTCCACATCATCAAGGTGGTGGACAAGAAGGCCGCGGTGACGCGGGCGTTCGACGACGTGCGGGGGCAGATTGAGGATCAGTTGAAGCGGCAGCGAGCCGACCAGCAGATCGCCGCGCGCGCCACCGAGCTTGCGGCCCGCATTGACGATCCCTCGGACCTGGACGAGGTGGCGCGCGAAGCGGGCCTGACCGTGTCGGAAACCGATTTCTTCGGGCGCGAGGATCTGGTGCCCGGCCTCGGCGCCGCGCCGCAGGTTGTCACCGCCGCGTTCCAGCTCGCCGATAAGCAGGTCAGCGCGCCGATAACCTCTCCGCGGGGCCCGGTGTTCGTCACGGTCACCGGCAAGCGCGACCCGTATGTCCCGATGCTCGACCAGGTGAAGGACCGCGTCCACGAAGATCTGATCCGCACGCGCGCCACGGAGTTGAGCCGGCAGCGTGCGGCGGCCATCGCCGCCACGCTGCGGTCTGCACCCGATTTCGCGGCGGCCGCCAAGGCGCAGGGGTTCGAGGCCAAGCAGACCGAGCTCATCGCGCGTGAGGCGCCGCTGCCCGACGTCGGGGTCAGCCCGGAGGTCGACCGGGCCGTGTTCGGCCTGCCGGCAGGCGGCGTGAGCGAGCCGATCGCCACCAGCGACGCCACGGTCATCGCCCGCGTCGTGGAACGAGACGAGGTGACGCCCGAGGAGCTGAAGCAGGGCAAGGACGGCTTCCGCGAGCAGCTCCTCAGCGAACGCCGCGGCCGCTTCTTCACCGCCTACATGACCAAGGCGAAGGAGCGGATGCGCATCGAGGTCAACCAGGATGTCGTCACGCGTATGCTGGCGGCCACGACGATCTGACCCCGAAGATCACTTGTGTTGCCATCAGACGAGGGCAGTGGCGCCATGTGTGGAGAAAAAGCCGTTCTTCAAGGTGACGTGATGGCGTTTTCGGAGCCATATGGCGGCGCTGGCCGACGTCAGTTGTGGGAACACGAGTGAACTCCGAGATTGGTACTACTTTGTCGGGTCGCGGCCCGGCGGCGAGGGGTGCGCATGTCACTCCGCAAAAGGCACCCCGCGGCGCACGCATGCGCCGTGGGGTGCCTTTGTGGAGGAGGTGCCACGCCTCATGCCCGGACTGCGAGTCTGCTCAAAGTAGTAGTTAGTAGACCCTGAGGCCAGCTCATCTCACGAAAGCGAACGGCATCAGCGCCAGCGGCTCGCCGCGCCGGAACATTCGGACCGGCGCGCTGAGCGCGGCGATCGCTTTCCCCTCCGCTCCTCCGGCCAGCTGCGCCCACACGCCGAAGCTTGACGACCCGAACTCCTGCGCCAGCGCCTCATACAGCGTGCGACGCGGCGGGTACACCACCAGCTCCACGTCTTCGTCTGCCGGAATGCCGGCGCGTTGCTTCGCAATCGCGACGGCCGCATCCAGTCCCCCCAGCTCGTCGACCAGTCCGCGGTCGCGCGCCTGCTGTCCGGTCCAGACGCGGCCCTGCGCGACGGCATCAATCTGTGCCGCCGTGGCGTGACGCGACGCCGCGGCCTTCTCCACGAACGCGCCGTAAAAGCCCTCCATGTACTCCATGACCTTGTCGCGCTGCTCCGGCGTAAACGGCGCGAAGGGCGAGGAGAGGTTGGCGTTCCGGCCCGACTGGATGGTTTCCGTCGTGACACCGACCTTGGCGAGCGCCCCGCCGATGGCGATTTTTCCACCGAAGATCCCGATAGAGCCCGTGAGCGTTGCCGGCTGCGCCACGATGACCTGCGCGGGCATCGAAATGTAATAGCCGCCGGAGGCCGCCAGATCCGACATCGAGGCGACGAGCGGCCGCGACGGTTTTTGATCTCGCGTGATCGCCAGTTCGCGCCAGATCACGTCGGAGGCGACCGCGGACCCGCCCGGACTGTCCACCCGCAGCACGATCGCCTTGAGGGAATCGTCGGCACGAATGCGCTGAATGTGCTCGACGATCGTGTCGGACCCGACGATCGCGCCGTTGACGGCGTCGTGCGAGCTCGTGCCCGAGGCGATGACGCCGGCGACGTACAGCACCGCAATGCGTGACCGCGGCCGGATGCCCACCGAACGAGGACTGACGCGCCGGTACTCCGACTCTTCGACCCGCGGCAGGTTGCCTGCTGACGTCTTCAGCGCCGCGACCCGATCGTCGAGCTGGTCAAGGTAGGCAAGATCGTCGACCAAGCCGGCACGGAGCGCGGCGTCTGGCGCGAACGGCCCTTCGTCGAGCAGCCTCCGTACCTCGTCGACGCTCTTGCGCCTCGCGTCGGCGATGCCGCGCACGAGCTGATCGTACAAATCGCGGTTCAGCGATTCGGCCATCTCGCGATGCCTCGGCGTGAATCCCTTCTGCGTGAACTGGTTGGCCGCCGTCTTGTACGCGCCGATCTGGAGGAAGTCGGGATACGCGCCGATTCTGTCCAGCGCGCCGCGCAGAAAGACTTCGTACGACGCGACGCCGCTCAAATCGAGCGGGCTTGTCGGCAGCAGGAAGACGCGATCGGCAGCACTGGCGAGGTAGTACTCCCGATCGCCGCCGTACTCGAGAAAGGCCACGACGGTCTTGCCGGACCGGCGGAAGTCGACAACCGCGGCGCGTAACTCCTGCACCTTGGCCCAAAACGGTAGCTCGGGGGTGGATGGCAGCAGCAGAACGCCCGTGATGCGGGGATCGCGACTGGCCTTCCGCAGGCTCTCGACAAAGCCGCGGACCGTCGATGCGTCGCGGCCGAGGACCTGCCCGACGACATCGCCGGGCAGCACCTCCAGCAGCTCGCCACCCGGCCGTACCACGAGCAGCGCGCGCTCGGGGACCGACGGCCCTCGCGAGGAGAGCAGGTAAAGCAACACGACGCCAGCAACGGACAGCAATGCCGCCATCCCGATAAGCGTGAATACCAGTGCGACGGCGCGGCGTAGGGCCACGAGGTACCTCCTTGAAAGCGGTTGCGACCCATTGTGTCAAATCCCAATTTCCAAGACCCGAATCTCAAGTCTGCATTCCAGACCCAAGTCCCGCCGACCTTCGGGTTTTGGGATTTGGGGATCTTGCTGCGCCACGCATGATCCGCCATGCGGTGGAACCTGACCTTCTGGTCCGTCTTCTCTCTGATCCACCTGCCATACCTCGGTAGCGGCGGAGACTCGAGGTTATGAAACCGGCAGTCTCGAGGGTCGCCGGATCGATGTCGGTGCTCGCCGCACGAGGCGCGGCCGGGAGCGAGCGCGACCCCGGATCGGAGCACTTCGGCTGGCTCGACCGTGTCGGGGTCCATGGCGGCTCGGATAGGGCGGCTGGTGGCCTGGTCGAGGCAACCGGGAGTCAGATGGTAGGGGGGCCGGGGGTCGAAAAAACGGGAATCTGGCAAAACAGGCCCAAAATAGCCGATCGGCCTCATCCGTTCAGGGCGTGCCGGGCTAGGGTCGATACTGTATTTCGGAGGCCGACGGAAGATATTACAATTCCCGCGACTAGTTTGTGGGTGCCACGACCTGACTGTATGAGTCTGGATGGGCGGGAATGCGCCCATGCCAGGAGTGCGGGAGTGGTGTCCCTTGCAAACGAGGCGAAGTTTCGATGACTTCTGTACCTAAGAGGCTCCTCGGATGAGCGCTCAGATTCCTCCGGAGTTCGAGCAGAAGAATCCTGAGCGCCGCCTGACAGGTGCGGATTCTTCAGCCGACGTCACGTCGCCTCCGGCCAGTGGAGTCGGGACGAGTGGGGCGGGCTACGGCTACGGCTACGGCTACGGGAGCTCCGTGGCGAACCCTTCCGAGCTGACTCTCGTCCACTATCTCCAAGTACTCTATCGGCGCCGGTATATCGCGGTTAGCGCGTTTCTCGCCGTCTTTCTCAGCGTCGCTCTCCATACCTTCACGGCCGTTCGAATCTATGAAGGTGCGGTCAGAATCCTCATCGAAAGAGAGAACCCCAACGTGGTCTCTTTTCAGGAGGTGTTGGAGCAGAGCGAGCTGACCGACGACTACTACGAGACCCAGTACAAGATTCTGCAGAGCCGCGCGCTCGCGCGCAGCACGATCGACTCGCTCGACCTGTGGTCGCACCCGCAGCTCAATCAGCCCCCGCGGCTGACGATCCGCGCGATTCTCATGAGGCCTGTCAACACGGTCGCGAGATGGTTCGAGCCGCCGAGGCCGATTGAGGCCCCGGATGCCGCGGAGACGAGAGCCCAGTCGCGCGTCATCGACCGTTTCCTGCGCAGCCTGACCGTCTCGGCTGTTCGCTACAGCCGACTGGTCGATGTCACGTTCCGCTCGCCCGATCCTCAGCTCGCGGCCAGAGTGGCGAATGCGCTCTCCGAATCGTACATCCGGCAGAGCGTCGAGTTGCGGTCCTCGACGACGAAAGAGGCGTCCGAGTTCCTCACCCAGCAGCTTGCCGAACAGCGGAAACGGCTCGAGGCGAGCGAGCAGGCGCTACAGGCCTACCGCGAGCGCACTGACTCCGTTTCCCTCGAAGAGCGCCAGAACGTCGTCGTGCAGAGGCTCGCTGACCTCAACGCCGCAGTGACAAGAGCCAATACCGCTCGGATCCAGAAAGAAGCGACGTACAACCAGGTCAAGGGCATCATGGAGAACCCTGCGGCGATCGATAAGGTCCCGCTCATCCTGTCAAATCCGTTCGTTCAGCAGCAGAAGACCGAGCTCGCGCAGCTGCAGCGGCAGCGCGCGCAGCTGTCCGAGAAGCTGGGCCCGAACCATCCCGACATGGTGAAGGTCGGTCTTGCCATTCAGA
Source organism: Acidobacteriota bacterium (assembly GCA_016190945.1). Classification (GTDB taxonomy): domain Bacteria; phylum Acidobacteriota; class Vicinamibacteria; order Vicinamibacterales; family UBA2999; genus JACPPO01. The sequence continues at coordinate 23,091 of JACPPO010000144.1, forward strand.
ACGCCGAAGCCAGGATTCAGGCGGAAGCCGCGCAGATCGTCCAGGCGATGCGCAGTGACTACGAAGCGGCGGTGGCGGAAGAAAGGACGCTGTCGGCGGCGCTCAGTCAGCAGAAACAGGAGGCACAAGTCCTCAACCGGGCGGGAATCCAGTACGGGGTTCTGCAGCGTGACGCGACCGCGAACCGCCAGATGTTCGAGAACCTCTTGCAGCGCACGCAGGAGACCGGCGTCTCGGAGGAGCTGAAGGCGGGCAATATTCGTGTGGTAGATCCCGCCGAGACCCCATCGGCCCCGGTGTCCCCCGATCTGTTCAACAACCTCTTGTTCGCGTTACTCGGGGGCCTGTCGCTCGCCGTCGGTCTCGCTTTCGCGTTCGAATACGTTGACGACCGCATCAAGAATCCCGACGAGATGAAGAAGCATCTCGGCCTACCGTTCCTTGGCATGGTGCCGGCGTTGTTCGATAAGAGCGTCACGGCGCCGCTCATCAGCGAGAACATCTCGAGTATGTTCTCCGAGAGCTTTCGATCCATTCGGACGAATGTGCTCTTCTCCTCGACCGACGACGGCGGACGGATGATCGTTGTCACCAGCTCCGCGCCAGGCGAAGGAAAGACCATCGTCGCGACCAATCTGTCGGTTGCGCTCGCGCAAGCTGGTCATCGGGTTCTGCTCATCGACTCCGACATGCGGAAGCCGCGTACGCACGAGGTGTTCTCCCGTGAGATCTCTCCCGGCCTCTCGAACCTGCTGGTGGGTAACGCGGCCGCCTCGGAGGCGATCCGTGACTGCTCGACGCCCGGGCTTTGGCTGATGCCGGCGGGCAATCACCCGCCGAACCCAGCGGAGCTGTTGGGATCGAAGCGCTTCAAGGACTTTACGGCGTTCCTGCTGCAGTATTTCGACTGGATAATCCTCGACACGCCACCCGTCATGGCGGTCACCGACGCCTCGATCGTGTCGAACATGGCGCATGGCGTGCTCTTCGTGGTTGGCGCGGAAATGACGAGCCGGCGCGTCGCGCAGCGGGCCATCGAACAGCTCGAGCTCGGACAGGCGAAATTCGTCGGCGCGGTGCTCAACCGGGTGGACCTCGAGCACAACTCCTACTACTACTCTCGGTACTATCGCCCTGAATACGGCGGTTACTACGGCCCCCCCCCGAGCGGCACCCCTGGCGGCAACGGACGCCTACGGCCCTCCGCGGGTGGTACGATCAGTGGTGCCGGCGCGGCCGGTGCCAAAGCCGCGCGAATCGCCGCCGCAACGGGTGCCAGGGCCGCGCGAGTCACCGCCATCGCGGGCGGACGCGGCGCACGTGGCGTGGTTGCGGCGTTCCGGGGTGCAGCCGCGGCGGGCGCCAGAGCCCTGCGTGGGACCGCGGCGGGTGCGGCAAAGACAGTCCAGTCGAGGGTCCGGGCGGTGCAACAACACATCCGTATCGAGAGGCACCTGTGACGCTTGACCGTGCCCGTGCGGCCGTTGTAGGCTACGCGCTATGTCATTCATAGACAGTGCCGCGGAAGTGCTCGATCGTACGGAGGCGTCGTTGAATTCGCTGATAACTGACGCACTCAAAGCGAAGGCGTACCGCGAGATCGCCACAATCGCAGCGATGGCGGAGTCGGTTGCCGCTATCGGACCTGGACGTTCTCGCGAGAAGGCAAGCAAGGTCAGTACGGCCGCGGAGTTTGGAGGCGGCACGCAGGCGACCGCCGAGACCGCCAAGACGCCCGAGCCATCCTGGATGCGCCCAAAAACCACGTAGCCTCTTCCCTGCTGCAAACCCGTTTCCGATAAGCTCCGCCGGCGTTCCCGCAACGCCTTTCCGGCGATCCCATTCCCAATGCCTTCCCTGTCTCCTTTCTTGAGACCCAGAATTGTATTTCCGCGGACTCAGTGTGTACAATGGTCGAAAGGCGCTAAGTGTAATGTGGTGTTGACTTTCGGTCTTGCTGGGACGTGTTTCTCTGGGCGCGTTTGCGCTTGGACTGTAAGTCACGGAGCGAAGCTGTGCCCGGCCGCTTGACACCGGTTACGCAACGGAACCGTCACGCGTCACGGTCTTCGCGTGTCGGCTTCCTCCTGTTGGTCGGCTTTCTCCTCTTGGTCGGCGTCATGGGCGGTTCGGGGTGTGGGACCGTTCGCGACGAGCCGAGCCGCATCGAGCCGGTATACGACCGGACAACCGGCAGGCTGGAGCTGCTGAAATACGACGCCAACGGTGACGGCACCGTCGATACGTGGAGCTACATGGACGGCGCCCGGGTCTTGCGGATCGAGCTGGACGGAGACCAGGACAAGCGGATCGACCGGTGGGAGTACTACGGACCAGACCAGCAGATCGAAAAGATTGGGCTGTCCACCAAGCGCGATGGGAAGGCAGACCGGTTTGAATACTACGAGAAAGGCATGCTGACGCGCGCCGAGGTGGATTCCAGCGGCGACGGCAGGATTGACAAGTGGGAAGTTTACAACGGTTCACGGCTGGCGTCGGTGGCGTTCGACACGACGCAGCGAGGTTCCCCAGACCGGCGTGTAGTATACGGACCGGATGGGAGCGCGCGACTCGAGCGGCTACCCTAGAGACCAGAGCTCTCCGTTAAATGGCCCATACTTTGCCCGTACAAGGGCGGTACGGCTGGCACGACGGGCAGGAGCGCGCGCTACAGTCACGCGGCGATTCGTCCGAAAGTAAAGGAAGATAAGAGATTACGGGTAAGGAGAGAACCAGCTTACGCTGACCGAGTGAGGTAATCATGCGTCACATTACCGTGTTTACTCTCGTTGCCGGCCTGTCGCTGTCGCCGTCGCCGCTTGTCGCGGCGCAAGCGACCGGTGCGGCCGCCCAGCCCCAGACGGTCATCGGCGGAACCGTCCTGAACCCGTCACAAGCGACCATCAGCGGCACCGTCGCGACCCCGGGCGGACAACCGGCGGCGAACACCGTGGTTCAGGCTAGAAATCTGGTGACGGGTGACATCGCCGGATCGACGCCAACGGCGACCGGCGGCCAGTTCGCGCTTAACGTCAACCCCGGAAGCTACGTGCTCGAAGTCGTCGACGCGACCGGCCAGATCGTCGGCACCAGCTCGTTTATTTCCGCGGCGGCCGGGAGCGCTGTCACGGCAACCTTGACCGCCGCGAGCGGCGTGCTGGGGGCCGTCAGCACCGCGACCGGCCTCGTGGCGACGCTTGGCGCCACCGCCGCGCGGAGCGTGACGTTTGCCGCGGCGGCGGCAGGCGTGGCTGGTGTGGTGGTGCCGCCGGCCACGCCCGTAGCGAGCCCGTCGCGGTAGCCGGCTCGGGGTCGTTTCGGTTACGAACCCCACGTGTCCCGACGACCTTGAGCCGATGATGTCGTGCGACTCGAGGCCCCGCAGACACCCCGCCTGGCGGCTCGCGCTCGCGGCAACAGCCGTCTGCGCTTCGCCGGCGTTCGCTCAGAACGCTCCGGATCCGGATGCGGAAGCGACGATGCGATTCGGACCGCTCTCGCTGAAGTCCACGATCGCGCTGAGCAACCTGGGTATCGACACCAATGTCTTCAATGAGGCCGATGCCGATCGTCCGCAGAGTGATTTCACGATGACGTTCACGCCCACGACCGATCTCTGGCTGCGCGTGGGCCGGACGTGGATCAGCGGAACGATTCACGTGGACTGGGTCTACTACCGCCGATTCGCGTCCGAACGGTCGGCAAATTCGAACTACCGGGTGGGGGTGTCTCGCACGTTCAACCGTCTGGCCCTGAAGGGAGGCGCCAGCCGGCTCAGCACGCGCGACCGGCCGGGCTTCGAAATCGACGCACGCTCGCAGCGCATGGAGACGGCGTTTGACGGCGAGGTCGAGATGCGGACGTTCTCGAAGACGTACGTCTCAGCCAGGGCGCGGCGCCAGCGGGTCGAGTTCGATCAGGCGGCCGTGTTCCGGGAGGCCAGTCTCGGCCGGGAGTTGAACCGGAGGATCTCCGGCACCGCCTTCGTGGTTCGCCATCGCGTGACGCCGCTGACGAACGTCTCACTCGAGGTCTGGCGCGATCACGAGCGATTCGTGTTCTCGCCGTTCCGGGACTCCGACTCGACTCGCATCGCGGGAAGCGTGAATTTTCAGCCGCTGGCGCTGATCAACGGAGACGCGTCCTTCGGCTACCGGCGTTTCACGCCGCTCGCCGGCGACGTGCCACCTTACCGGGGCGCGACGGCGGCCGTTGGTCTCTCGTACAACCTGCTCGGGACAACCCGGCTGGGCGTCGAGGCCACGCGCGACCTGCAGCCTTCCTTCGAGCCCACCCAGCCGTACTACCTCGAGACCGGCGTGAGCGGCTCCGTTCAGCGGCAGGTGTACGGGCCCTTTGACGTCCTGGCGCGTACGGGCGTCCGGCGCCTCGCCTATCGCGACAGAATCGGCGCGGCGGTGAAGGTGTCCAACCGGGCGGACCTGGTGCGCACGTTCGGCGTCGGTGCCGGGTACCGTCTCGGAACGGATAAGCGCATCGGCTTCACGATCGATCATCAGAAACGGACCTCCAGTGTTGACGGGCGCCAGTACAGCGGCCTGCGATATGGCATGTCCGTCACGTATGAAACCTAGCGTCCTGACGGTCGCGGCGTTCGCGCTGACGCTGTGCTCGTCGGTACCGCTCTTTGCCCAGACACCACCACCCAACCTGCCGTCCGCGCAGCAGGCCGCCAACTATGTGGTCGGCCCGCAGGACGTGCTCGTCATCACCTCGTACGATCAGCCCGAACTGACCGGAAAGTTCACCGTTGAGATCGACGGAACGTTCACCTATCCCCTGATCGGGCGCCTCAGGGTTGGCGGGATGACGCTCCGCGGGGTCGAAGCGGCGCTCAGGAAGGAACTCGTCGATCAAGGGTTCTTCCGGGACCCGCAGGTGACGGTCGCCGTCGAGCAGTACCGCAGCCAGAAGATCTACATCGTCGGCGAGGTGCGAACGCCCGGCGCGTATCCGATGTCCGGTGACATGCGCCTGGTGGAAGCGCTCGCGCTCGCGGGCTCGACGCTGGCGACGGCGAGCGGCGAGGCTGTGATTGTGCGCCCGTCGAGCGAAGCGCTGGTCATCGAGCCGACGGCCCGGAAACCGGCTGTATCGGCCGAACTCTCTCCAGAGGATCCGGACAAGGTGGTTCGAGTGGATCTCCGCGAGCTCGAGAACGGCGATCTGACCCAGAACGTGGCGCTTCGCAACGGCGACACCATCTTCGTGCTCCGCGCTGAAAGCGTGTACGTGTTCGGGCAGGTCAGAAACCCGGGGGCATATCCGTTGCGGCAGAAGGACACGACGGTGCTGCAGGCGCTGGCGCTCGCGGGCGGCATCACGGACCGCGGTTCAACGGGGCGAATTCAGATTGTGCGGATCGTCGACGGCAAGAGAGAAGAGCTCCGGGCCGAGCTGACCGACTTCGTGCTGCCCCGCGACACAATCATCGTACCCGAAAGGTTCTTCTAGATCGTAGCGGCCACGCCGCTCCCGTCCTTATGAGCAAGATCGCGAATTCGGTCGAGGCAATCAGCCGCGGCGGCGCCGGAGTCGCGCGCGGCGGGCCGGCCGCGACCGCCACGGCGCGCGCCGCGCCGCCGGTGGCGGCGGGCGACGACGACCGAATCCCGAGAGTCTTCCTCGGTGCCGGGGATCTGCTCGTTCTGGTACTGGCGTTCCTGGCGGCGCATTACTTCGCTCCAGCCGTGCAGGGCCTCCTCTTACCGGGAGGCCTCCTCCCGCTGCCCGCCATCTTCCCGGCGCCGCAGGCGCCAACGCCGGATTTGTTCCGGCCGCTGTCGGAAGTGATCTGGCTACTTATGGCCACAGCGCCGGCGACGTTCGTTGCCTTGGAGCTGCTCGGCGGGTACCGGCGGCTCATCACCCAATCGATCACGCGACTGGTGGCGAGCGCGACGATCTCGCAGACCGTCGCGATCAGCTTCGGTGCGCTGATCGGCTTCGCGCTCAAGCTGCCCAGTTCCAGCCGCGTCCTGATTTTCACCTACGGTTTGGCGTCCTCCCTGGGGCTGATCGCCTACCGTGCCGCCGTCTGGACCTATCAAGAGCGTCGCCTGGCCAACGGCGTGTATGCCAAGAACGTCCTGCTCGTGGGCCAGCCGCGCACCGTCGAATGGATGATTCAGCACTTCCGGAAACACGTCGCCGAGAACCGGTTTCGGCTCGCCGGCTGGCTCAGCGTCCACGCCGAGCAGGCCCACTTCCCCGAGCGGCGTCGGGACGATGCTTCCCGTGACATCCCGCTCGAGCGACTCGGACGGGCGGAAGATCTGGGTGAGCTGCTGATTCATCATCCCGTTCATGAGGTGATCGCCATTCAGTCTTCCGGGGATCGCGAGTGGCTGCGGCACGTGCTGGAGCACTGCGACTACTTCCGGATACGGCTGCGCATCGTTCCCGAGGCGCTGCTCGTCGAGACTCTTCGCGATCTGCGGCTCGTCTTCCGCGACGATCCCCTTCGTTTGCCGGAGGTGGTACTGGCGCCGCCGCATCTCGACGCGGACGTGCTCTTCGTCAAACGCTTCATCGACATCGTCGTATCGGCTGCATTGCTCGTGATCCTGTCGCCGCTGTTCCTGCTCGTGGCGGCGGCCATCAAGATCACCACGCCCCACCTGCCGGTCTTTTACCCGTGGCGCGTCATCGGTCTCAGCGGTCGCCCGTTCACCGGACACAAGTTCACCACGATGGTGGCGGACGCTGATGAGCTGAAGCAGCGTCTTCTCGCGCGGAACGAGATGAAGGGGCCCGTCTTCAAGCTCAAAGAGGACCCCCGTATCACGCCGCTCGGAGGCTTTCTGCGGAAGTTCAGTCTCAACGAGCTGCCTCAGCTCTGGAGCGTGTTGAAAGGGGACATGAGCCTGGTCGGTCCGCGGCCGGCGTTCCGCGACGAGCTCGAGCGCTACGAGCTCTGGCAGAAGCGGAAACTGTGCGTGAAGCCGGGCCTTACGTGTCTGTGGCAGGTCAGCGGGCGCAATCGGATCAACAGCTTCGACGACTGGGTGCGCCTCGATCTGGAATACATCGACCGCTGGAGCCTCTGGTTGGACATGCGCATTCTGGCGCGCACCCTGTGGGCGGTCGTATCCGGGTCGGGCTCCTAGCCCATGCGCGCGCTGGTCACCGGCGGGGCCGGCTTCATCGGCAGCCACCTGGTGGATCGCCTTCTCGAAGGCGGGCACGACGTCATCGCCTACGACAACTTCTCGACCGGGCAGGAGCGGTTCCTCGAGCGGGCTGTCCAGAGCCCGCGCTTCCTCCTGATTCGGGGCGACGTGCTCGACCGGGACGCGCTGGGGGCGGCGGCGTCGGGCGTCGACATCGTCTTCCACTTCGCGGCCAACGCCGATGTTCGATTCGGTACCGACCGCCCGGAGCGCGACGTTCAGCAGAACTCCATCGCGACGTTCAACGTGCTGGAGGCCATGCGCGCGAGCGGGGTAAAACGGATCGTTTTTCCATCGACCGGATCCGTCTACGGCGAGCCTGCGGTGTTCCCCACGCCGGAGGATGCGCCGTTTCCACTGCAAACGTCGCTCTATGGCGCCACGAAGCTGGCCAGCGAAGCGCTCGTCCAGGCGTACTGCGAAGGTTTCGGGTTCCAGGGACACATTTTCAGGTTCGTCTCGATCCTCGGCGAACGGTACTCGCACGGGCACGTCTTCGACTTCTACAGGCAATTGCGCGAGCACCCGGGCGAGCTGCGCGTGCTCGGCGACGGGGGCCAGCGCAAGTCGTATCTCTACGTCCAAGATTGCCTCGACGCCGTCTTGCGCGCACTCCAGCGTGCGACCGCAAAGGTGAACATCTTTAATCTTGGAACCGACGAGTACTGCCAGGTCAATGACTCCATCGGCTGGATTACCGGAGCGCTCGGCCTGACGCCGGCGCTGTCCTACACCGGCGGCGAGCGCGGCTGGATCGGCGACAGTCCGTTCATCTTTCTCGACTGCCGCAGAATCCGCTCGCTGGGCTGGCGGCCACAGGTGTCGATCCGGGACGGCGTGGACCGAACGCTGCGCTACCTGCAGAAGAATACGTGGCTGCTGGACGCGCGCCGGTGATTTCACTCGCCGGGCGGACGACGTTGCTCACCGGCGCCACGGGCTCGCTCGGACGCGCGATCGCCGAGGCGTACTGCCGGGCCGGCGCGCGGTTGCTTCTGTCCTCGAGGGACGAGGCCGCCCTGCAGGAGCTGGCCAGAGACCTGTCCGCCAGATATTCGACTGACGTGTCGACTCTGACCTGCGATCTGTCGCACCGTGACGAGGTTTGCCATCTGGCGGACCAAAGCCGGCGGCGGTTTGGCGGGCTGGACATCCTCGTCAATACGGCGGCGGTGATCGGACCGATTGGCCCAGTGTGGGACAACGACTGGGACGAATGGAGGTATACGATTGAGACGAATCTCTTCGCCGCCGTCCGCCTGTGTCAGTTGTGCATTCCGTTCATGCCGTTGGGCGGCGGTCGTGGAAAGATCGTGAATCTCTCCGGCGGCGGCGCCACATCGCCGCGGCCACGCTTCTCTGCGTACGCGGCCGCCAAGACCGGCCTCGTGCGCTTTTCGGAGACGCTGGCCCAGGAGATCGCGCGACGCCCGATCGATGTGAATTGCATTGCGCCGGGCATCCTGAACAGCGGCCTCACGCGCGCGGTGGTGGCCGCCGGCCCCGAACGTGCCGGCATCCGTGAATACGAAGTCGCAAGAGATGCGGTCAGCCGGGAGACCGATACCCGCGAGCGCGCGGCCAGCCTCGCGCTCTTCCTCGGCTCGTCGTTGAGCGACGGGGTTTCGGGCCGGCTCCTGAGCGCGATTTGGGACGATTGGGAGTCCCTCCGCGCCGGCACGCCCGTGCTGAACGACACCGCCGTCTACACCCTCAGACGGGTTGTTCCGGATGAGCGGCCCGGCCCGCTGGTGCGGAAAGCGACCCGCGGATCGGTCAAGGTGTGCGTCGCCGGCCTATGGCACCTCGGCTGCGTGACGGCCGCGTGCCTGGCGGAGGCCGGTCATGACGTGGTGGCGTACGATGACAATTCGAGCATTGTTGCGGAGCTGCGGGCCGCCAGACTCCCCATCGTCGAACCTGGTCTCGACGAGCTGATCGGTCGCGAAACGAAGAGCGGTCGCCTGCGTTTCGAGGACGATGCGACCGCGGTCGACGGCGCCGACCTCGTCTGGGTGACCTGGGACACTCCGATTGACGACGAAGACAGATCGGATGTGGAGTGGGTGCTCGGTCGTGTCGAACGATTGTTTCCGTACCTGCAACGCGGTGCGATCGTCCTTGTCTCGTCACAGTTACCTGCGGGAAGCATCGCGGAGCTCGAGCGGCGCTTCGCGGCCGCGTGGCCGGGTCGCGAGGTCTCATTCGCCTGCGTCCCGGAGAACCTGCGGATTGGGAAGGCCCTCGACGCATTCGCACGGCCGGAACGCGTCGTCGGTGGCGTTCGCCGCGCGGCCGACCGGGACCGGGTCGCGGCGTTGCTGGCGCCGTTCACCGACCGGATCGAGTGGATGAGCGTCGAATCGGCCGAAATGACGAAACATGCCATCAACGCCTTTCTCGCCACATCGATCGCGTTCATTAATGAGATCGCGGGGCTCTGTGAATCGGTCGGCGCCGACGCCGAGGAAGTTTCACGGGGCCTGAAGTCCGATGCGCGGATCGGCCCGCGGGCCTACCTGTCGCCGGGGAGTGCCTTTGCCGGCGGGACGCTGGCGCGGGATGTCGTCGCGCTTGCCCAATTGGCCCTGGAACAGGCGCGGCCGCTGCATGTCATTGGTGCCGTTCGCGAGAGCAACGACAGCCATCGGCGGTGGGCGCTCGAACGTCTGCGCGATGAGCTTGGAGCGTTGTCCGGACGAACCATCGCGATATGGGGCCTTACGTACAAGCCCGGTACGAACACGTTGCGACGTTCGAGCGCCCTGGAGCTCTGCGAGGCGCTTCTCGCCGAGGGTGCGGTCGTTCGAGCGTACGACCCGGCCGTGTCCGCGCTTCCGCCACACCTGGCAACCCGCATCACGCTCGGGCGCGACGCCGTCGACACCGCCCGTGACGCTGATGCCATCGTCATCGCCACGGAATGGCCGGAGTTTCTCGCGGCGGCCGAGCGATTGTCGACCGGCGATCGTGCGGCGCTCGTGCTCGACGCCAACGGCTTTCTCGCGGAGTCGCTCGGCGCCCAGGCGAACGTGCGCCTCATCAGCGTGGGACGGCCGTGATCGCTCGGTCCCTGGCCGGCCGGGCGGCGTTGATTACTGGGGCGAGCCAGGGCCTCGGGCTGGCAATCGCGCGGAGCTTCGTGCTGGCCGGCGCCGATCTGTTCCTCTGCGCGCGCGACGTCGCCACGCTCGAGGAGGCGCGCCGCTCGCTGGCGGCCCTTGCGCCGGCGCCTCAGCGGGTCCTGGCGGCGCCGGCCGACGTCTCGCGCGAGTCGGACGTGGCCAGAGTGACGCAGGCCGCGCTGGCGGCGTTTCCCTCGCTTGACGTGCTGGTGAACAATGCCGGGGTATACGGCCCGATGGGGTCCATCGAGCGGGTGGAGTGGACGGCCTGGATGCGAGCTATTGAAATCAACCTTTTTGGATCGGTGCTGA
>JACPPO010000148.1 GCA_016190945.1 Acidobacteriota bacterium
CGCGCGCTTCTCGCGCTCCGCCTCGGCCTGGCGCGCCATCGCACGCTGCATGTCCTGCGGCAAATCGACGTGCTTGACCTCCACCGCCGATACCTTGATCCCCCACGGATCGGTCTGATGGTCGAGAATCTCCTGCAGCCGCTGGTTGAGTCGATCCCGCTCCGCCAGCAGGTCATCCAACTCCGCCTGTCCGAGCACGCTCCGCAGTGTCGTCTGCGCCAGTTGCGACGTGGCGTAACTATAGTTCTCGACTTCGACAACGGCGCGCCGTGGGTCGATGACGCGGTAGTACACGACGGCATTCACCTTCACCGATACGTTGTCGCGCGTGATGATGTCCTGCGGCGGCACGTCGTGCACGACGGTGCGCAGGCTGATACGTACGATGCGATCGATCGGACGGAAGACGAGCACCACGCCGGGCCCCTTTGGCTGCGGCAGGAGCTTCCCAAGCCTGAAGATCACGCCTCGTTCGTACTCAGCCAGGATCTGAATCGAGCTGATCAGGTAGAAGACAATGACCAGGGTAACGATCAGCATCGGGGAGATATTCAAGCCTTCCATCAGTCTTCTCCTTTGCGCGCCGGCGTGCCGCACGGTTCGACGATCAGCGTGAGGCCGTTGACCGCGGTGACGCGGATGGGCTGTCCCGCCGCAACTCGACCGGCGCTTCGCGCGCGCCAGATCTCGCCATGGACGTCGACGTAGCCCGGCTCGTCGGGTCCCACCGCGTCACGTACCCACCCGCCGGCCCCAATCATCCCTTCCACGCCGGTGACCGGCCGCCGCCGCTGAGAGGTCAGCGCGAGCCGGCCGAGGAACAGTGTGATGACGGAGAACGCGATCGCCGTGGGGACGATAAACCCGAGGCCGACCCGGACACCGGGAATCGCATCGCGTGTGAGCATGATCGAACCCATCACCAGGCTGATCGTGCCGCCAACGCCCAGCGCGCCAAAGCTGGGGATCTTCAACTCCAGGATCAGCAGCGCGAGACCAAACAGGATCAGCAGCAGCCCGGTGGTGCTGACCGGCAGGATCTGGAAGGCGAAGAACGCGAGCAGCAGGCAGAGCCCCCCCGCGACGCCGGGGAGTATCGCGCCCGGGTTCCAGAGCTCAACGGTCAAGCCGAGCATGCCGAGCGTCAGCAGCAGGTAGGCGATCTGCGGATGCGCAATGGCGCCGAGAAACTTCTGCCGGCGCGTCATATCGACGCGGCGCACCTCCGCATTCGCCGTCCGGAGCGTGGCTGTCCGGCCGTCGAATCGCTTGATGGTCTTTCCATCGAGTTGACGCAGCAACTCGCCGACGTCGCCGGCGGAGAACTCGATGAGCGGCGGGCTGGCCTGCAGCGCCTCGCGGTCGGTGAACGCGCGGCTCTCGAGCACCGCTTCGGCAGCGAGCATCACGTTGCGGCCCCGGGCCTCCGCGAGCGACCGGACGTAAGCAGCGGCATCCGCCGCCGCCTTTTTCGACGTCGTCTCGTCCATCGTCTCGCTGGTGCCCGAGACCGGGTGGGCCGCGCCGATGTGCGTGCCGGGGGCCATGGCCGCCACGTCGGCGGCCATCAGGATCAGGAAGCCGGCGGACGCGGCCCGCCCACCGGACGGCCCTACGAGGACAGCCACCGGCGCCCGCGACGTGATCATCCGCGACACGATGGTTCGCGTTGACTCCAGCAGTCCTCCCGGCGTTCTGAGTACGAAGGTGACGATCTCCGCGTTGGACGTATCGGCCTGGTTGATGACCCCGGTCAGGAATTCGGCGGAGATGGGATGGATGATGCCGTCAAATTCCGCGACGACGGCGAGCGGCCGTGGCGCGGCCGGCGTTTGAGCAAGTCCAGCCGCGCCGCACGTCTGGAACAGGGCGGCTGCGAGCAGCGTGACGGGCGTGCGCGGCATGGCTGGATTGTACAGGAGCCTCTCCGGTTCGAATCACAGTACACTCGAATCATGAGCCGGCTCGCGTGGGCCTTTCTTGCCGCTCTGCTGCTCGTGCTGCCCGCCAGCGGCCAGGCCGATCTCGACCCTACCGTAATCCTGGTCTCATTCGACGGATGGCGGTGGGATTACCACACGAAAGCACCTGCGCCGAATCTCCGTAGTTTGATGGCGCGCGGGGTGCGGGCCGAGAATCTCATCCCCAGCTTTCCGCCCAAGACCTTCCCGAACCACTACACGATCGTGACCGGTTTGTACCCGGGTCACCATGGGATCGTCGCCAACACCATCAAGGATCGGGCGACGGGGCGGACATTCGCGATGACAAAACCGGAAGAGGTCCGCGATGCGATGTGGTGGGGTGGGGAACCGGTCTGGGTGGCTGTCCAGCGCCAGCGTCAGGCCGCCGCCTCGATGTTCTGGCCAGGCTCGGAGGCGCCGATTGGCGGCGTGCTTCCGCGGTACTCGAAAGCGTACGACGCGAGCTATCCGCCGAACGACCGGGTCGACCAGGTCCTGAGGTGGCTCGACCTGCCAGCGTCCGAGCGACCGACATTCGTGACCCTGTACTTCAGCGACACCGATACGGCCGGCCACGATGACGGACCGGATTCGCAGGCCGTCCGCGATGCGATCGTGCGTGCGGATGGCTATCTCGGGCGCCTGTTGCGCGGGCTTGAGCGGCGCGCGCTCGCCGACCGCGTCAATATCGTCGTTGTATCGGACCACGGGATGGCGGCGGTCACGACCGACCGGGTCGTGGTCCTGGATGACTACATCTCGCTCGAGGATGTCGAGGTCGTGGACATCAACCCGACGATCGGCCTCTTCCCGAAGGCCGGGAAGGAAGACCAGGTGTATCGCGCGCTCCGAAAGGCGCATCCCCGCCTGCACGTGTATCGGCGCGACGCGACACCAGAGAGCTGGCACTACCGTGACCATCCGAGAATTCCGCCGATTGTGGGGGTGGTGGACGAGGGCTGGCAGGTGCTTCGCCGGCACACGATGACCGATATCCTCGCCCGTCGCCTGCGCCCCGCCGGCGGGCAGCACGGATACGATCCGGCCGCGATGTCGATGCGGGGCGTGTTCGTCGCCGCGGGTCCCGCCTTTACACGGGGCGTCGACGTGCGCGCGTTCGAGAACGTCCACATCTACAACGCGCTCGCACAGATCCTCAGGGTCACGCCGGCAAGCAACGACGGGGACCCCGCCGTTGCTCGCGCGCTGTTACGGTAGTGACGAACTTGGGTTAGGCAAACCCCGCGTTCTTGTCCTTGGCGCGCTGATACGCCGTGTAGGCGGCGATGAGGTGGCAGACCCACCCGAAGAGACCCCCGGTGCCGATCCAGAAGCCGGGCGTGGCGATCAGCCAGAAGATGCCGCGCAGGAAGTCGCCGTTATAAATCTGTCCGACCCCGGGAATGATGACGCTGAGCACCGCGGCCACGCCCGGATGGCGCACGTCAGGGGGCGTGATCAGCGCGGCTCCTCGCATGGGGTGCCGCTTACCGTGGCAAGCACGATCAGCGGCCGCCGGCCGCGGCGGACGAGGGCGTGCGCGGTGCCGCGCGGGACCGAGACGAAGCTCCCGGCGCCGATCGCGGTGTCGCGGTCGTCCATCCGTACCGCGCCTTCGCCTGCAACGACGTAGTAGGTGACTTCCGCGGTGTCGTAGAGGCGCTGCGGCTGGTCCTGATTGAGCTGAATCAGGGTGCTGCGCGTGTTGCCGCTGCACGAGACCAGCGTGTCCCGGCGGAGCTGATTGTTGGAGATCAGCTCGCGCTCGATCAGATCCACGACCGACAAGGTCCGCGGCTCGCCCGCCGGTCCTACCGGAGGCGGAGGGGGCGCCACGGGTTCGGGAGGCGGTGGCGGTGGTGGAGGTTCAAGCGGAGGCGCGGCGGCGCTGAGCGTGATGTCGACGTCGGCCGTCTGCCCAGCCCGAAGCGTGAGTTCCTTCTCGAAGGCCACAACGTGGTCACCGCTGAATCGCACGCGGTACGTGCCGGCCTGCATCCCCGTAAAGCTGATCTGCCCGCTGGCGTTCGTGTCGCCGCTGCGATCCGAGGTGCCGAGCACCTCAATGTGCACGCCGGGCAGCGTGCCGCCCTGAGCGTTGGTGACCGTAATCGCCATCCCCGCGCGCGAGGGAGCGGGCGAGGGAGGCCGCGCCGCGGGCGCTGGAGCAGGCGTCGCTGGACGGGGCGCGGGAGCGGGGGGCGGAGGCGTTTGCGCGAACGCCACTGAGCCTGCGAGCAGCAGGCTGAGCACGATTGACGGTCGCATCTCGCGAGTATAATCGTCACTGGCCGCCAGGGGTATCCCGGCAGGGATTGAGACAAACCCTTGGAACCTGACCCGCCTTCGCGCGTGTACGCGCTACGGCGGGTCCGCCGAAGCCTTGCGCGGAGGCGGATCCGGTTAGAACCGGCGGAGGGAGCGCGGCGCGGTCCCGCCTTTGAGTGTTTCATGATTGATTTCGCAACGGCATACCCGAATTCCCGGAAGGTCCACGAACCACGTACGGTACCGCTGTCATTGGGCGGGCCTCTCACGGAGGTGCAGGTCCCCATGCGTGAGGTGACGCTCGGCGGCGGCGAAGCACCGATGCGGCTGTATGACACCAGCGGCCCGATGGGACACGACGTGCGCGACGGGCTTCCCAGACTTCGACAGGCATGGATCGACGCCCGCCGCGCAACGGGCGCGCCAGGCACGCAGCTCTATTACGCGCGCCGCGGAGAGATTACGCCCGAGATGGAGTTTGTCGCCGCGCGCGAGGCGTTGCCCGCCGAATTCGTCCGGGCGGAGGTCGCGCGCGGCCGCGCGATCATCCCTGCCAACGTCCGTCACCTCGAGCTCGAGCCGATGATCATCGGCCGCAACTTCCTGGTGAAGATCAACGCCAACATCGGCAATTCGGCGGTGCGGTCGTCGATCGAAGACGAAGTCGAAAAGCTCCAGTGGGCCACGCTCTGGGGGGCCGACACGGTCATGGACCTCTCCACGGGCAAGGACATTCACGAGACGCGCGAATGGATCATCCGGAATTCGCCGGTGCCTATCGGGACCGTGCCGATTTACCAGGCGCTCGAGAAGGCCGGCGGCCGGCCTGAGGATCTCACCTGGGAGATGTACCGCGACACGCTCGTCGAGCAGTGCGAGCAGGGCGTGGACTACTTCACCGTCCACGCCGGTGTGCTGCTGCGCTACGTCCCGATGACCGCCAGGCGCGTTACTGGCATTGTGTCACGCGGCGGGTCGATCCTGGCCAAGTGGTGCCTGGCGCATCACCAGGAGAACTTCCTGTACACGCACTTCCGCGAGATCTGCGAGATCATGCGCGTCTACGACGTCTCCTTCTCGCTCGGCGACGGCCTGCGGCCGGGATCGATCGCCGACGCGAACGACGAGGCGCAGTTTGCCGAGTTGAAGACGCAGGGCGAGCTGACGAAGATCGCCTGGGAGTACGACGTCCAGGTGATGAACGAAGGCCCGGGCCACATCCCCATGCATCTCATCAAGGAGAACATGGACAAGCAGCTCGCCTGGTGCGGTGAAGCGCCGTTTTACACGCTGGGCCCGCTGACGACCGA
>JACPPO010000155.1 GCA_016190945.1 Acidobacteriota bacterium
ATGCGGTGATCGACGCCAGCCATCAGCCTCACCAGGTGCGGGACGACGATGCCGACAAAACCAATCGGGCCGGCGAGCGAGACGGCGGCGCTTGTCGCCAGCGCCGAACTGAGGAATGCCAGGCGCTGCGTCCGCGCCACGTCCACGCCGCGTGTGGCGGCGCTGTCGGCGCCGACGCTCAGCAGGTTCAAAGACGAGGGCAGGAGCGCGAAGATCAGGAACGCGACCAGGATCAGCGGGAGCGCGCCGAGGATCGGGCCGAAACCGCCGACGTCGAGGTCGCCCATCAACCAGCGGACGGTCCGGTAGGTCTCGGCGAAGTCGGCCAGGTACTGGACGAACAGGATCAACGCCGAGAAGAACGAGTTCAAGGTGACGCCGGCGAGCAGCAGGATCGATGTCGACATGGCGCGCCCCGGCCTCGTGGCCAGGGCGTAGACGATGGCGGCGGCCATGAACGCGCCGCCGAGGCTGGCCAACGGCACCGGTGACAGCGGGCCCAGCGTGACGGCCGCGCCGAACGAAATGGCGAGGATGGCGCCGAGTGCCGCACCAGCGGAGACGCCAAGCGTAAATGGCGTCGCCAGCGGATTGCGCAACAATGCCTGCAACACGACCCCTGCCGAGGCGAGTGCCGCGCCCACGACCGCGCCCGCCAATACGCGCGGCATGCGAGCGACGAAGAAGATCTGGGCATCCACGTTGTCGGCAAAGGGGATGGATCTGTCGAATGCGCGGGACAGGCTGATGGACGTGCTGCCGACAAGCGGTGCGAGCAGACACGTCGCCGCCGCGATCGCGCCGTAGGCGAGCAGCGTCACGGCAAGCCGAGCCCGGATCGGGCGAGGCCCGGCGCTCACGTGGACGATCGTCGACTCAGAGGCAGTCACGGCGTGGTCATGGCGCGCGCCGGATGGGCACAACCGTCAAGTGCCCCGACGCTTCGTGAAACTGGACGTCGGCCTCGACATCGTAGAGCTGCTGAATCATGGCGCCAGTCAGCACCTCGCGTGTTGGTCCCTGCGTGAGGACCCGGCCGGAGCGGACGAGGACCAGCGAATCGCACAATGAAGCCGCCAGGTTCAGGTCGTGCGTGGCGAGTACCATCGTGACGCCGCGGTCGTGACTGAGGCGATCCAGGAGCGACGCCACTTCGAGCTGGTAGGCGAGGTCGAGCGAGGCCGTGGGCTCGTCGAGCAGCAGCACGTCTGGTGCCTGTGCAAGGGCGCTGGCGATGACGACGCGCTGCTTCTCCCCGCCGCTGAGCGTCATGTACGGGCGGTTTGCCAAGTGAGCCGTGCCGGTGGCGGAGAGCGAGTCGTGTGCGATCGCCAGATCGTCAGGTCCTTCGAGCTGCAAGGCGCCGAGGTGGGGGTGCCGGCCCATGAGGACCATCTCGAGGACGCTGTAGTCGAAGGCGGGATGCGTTTCCTGCGGGACGGACGCGACGTGTCGGGCCAGCTCGCGACGGGAAAAGCTGCCAACCGCGCGGTCGTCGAGCGTGATGAAGCCCTGCTCCGGCCGCAGCACGCCGGACATCAGCTTCAGCAGCGTGGTCTTGCCGCAGCCGTTCGGGCCGAGCAGCCCGGTGAGCGAACCCCGCCGAACGGTGACGGACACGTCGCCCAGCGAGAACGAGCGAGTCGTCCCGTCGCGCGGGCCGTATCCAAATGAAACGTGTTCGACCGTGAGGGACATGGTCACCTGCAGGCGTCCTTCGCGCCGCAAAGGGGACAAGCGCCGGAGCAGGTTTCCTGACTCGCGGATTCGGTCAGTCCCGCCTCCGCCCTTACGGGCTACGGCGGGCAAGCTGCCAATCCGCTTACAGTGGCGGGACCGTGTGGGGTTCGCACCCACTTCCCCTGTTCACCCGGGCGGTGTCGGTTGTGACGGGCAGTATAGCACGCTAGAATTCGTGAAGGTTTCCACGTGAACTCGCGAATTCAGGCGGCCGGACTGGCCGACATCGACGACAAGCTCCGGGCCGGCGAACGCCTCAGCTTTGCTGACGGCGTCCGCCTGTTTGATTGTCCCGACCTACTGGCCGTGGGATCGCTCGCGAATCGCGAGCGCGAGAAGCGCCATGGCGCGCGAACCTACTTCAACTACAACCTCCGCCTCGAGCCGACCAACGTCTGCGAGGCGAGCTGTCTTTTTTGTTCATTCGCTCGGCTGAAGCCGATCGACGCTGCCGCCTACACGATGTCGCTCGAGCAGGCGTGGGACAAACTGCGGTGTCGAGCGCATCAGCCCCTCACCGAGCTTCACATCGTCAACGGATTGAATCCCGATTTACCGTTCCGTTACTACACGGAGCTGCTGCGCGGATTCAAACGAATCCGCCCGGGCATCCATCTGAAATGCTTCACCGCCGTAGAGATCGCGTTCTTCGCCGACTTGTACGGCATGAGCGACGAGCGGGTCCTGCTGGAGCTGATAGAAGCCGGTCTCGACTCTCTACCCGGCGGAGGCGCCGAGATCTTTGCGGAGCGCGTGCGCCGGAAAATCTGTCACGACAAGTGCGGCGCGGACCGGTACCTCGACATTCACCGCACGGCGCACCGGCTCGGGCTGCGAACGAATGTGACGATGTTGTACGGCCACATCGAGACGTTCGAGGAGCGGGTGGATCACATGTTGCGGTCACGGGCGCTGCAGGACGAGACCGGTGGCTTCCAGGCGTTCATCCCGCTCGCCTTCCATCCCGACAACAACCAGATGCGGAAGCTGCCGGCGCCGAGCGCCAGCGACACGCTGAAGGTGCATGCCGTGTCAAGGCTGGTGCTCGACAACATTCCGCACATCAAGGCGTTCTGGATCGCGACGGGCGTCGAGGTCGCTCAGGCGGCGCTCTGGTTCGGGGTGGATGACCTTGACGGGACGGTCCAGGAGGAGAAGATTTACCACATGGCGGGGTCGCCGACGCCGGAGGGCCTCACGATGGCGCAACTGACGCACCTCGTCCGGTCGGCCGGGCGGGAGCCGATCGAGCGCGACACGTTTTACAACATCCAAGAAACGATTTCCTGCTGATCTGTCGGGCCTCCGCAGGTAAGGCGCTATAATCATTACAGGTCCAAGCTCCATGGGGCAGATAGCTCAGCCGATGGGGTTTGGCCTTTTTCACGTTCGTACTTTGCGAAAAGTTTCACAATGTTGGGACCGAGCCATGACATCGATGATTCCGCTGCTGACTGAATTCGAGAAAGAGCACATCGCCGAGCGTCAGGCTCTGCCGGAGAAGTATCTCGGTCTATCTGATGCTGAGATGGATGTCCGTATAGCCGCGGCACGCCAGAAGCTCGGCAACCGCCTCGTGATCCTCGGCCACCACTATCAGCGCGACGAGGTCATCAAGTTCGCCGACTACACCGGCGACTCGTTCCGTCTTGCGCGCCAGGTCGCGGCGCGACCGGACGCGGACTACATCGTCTTCTGCGGCGTCCACTTCATGGCGGAAAGCGCGGACGTCCTCGGCGCCCCCCATCAGCAGGTGATCCTGCCGGATCTGGCTGCCGGATGCTCGATGGCCGACATGGTGGAGCCCGACCAGCTCGAAAACTGCTGGGAGGAGCTGACGCAGATGGGAGTGGCCAGCGTCGTGCCGGTGACCTACATCAATTCGGCGGCATCCATCAAAGCCTTCGTCGGGGAGCGGGGCGGCACGGTCTGCACCTCATCCAACGCGGCGGCGACGTTGAAGTGGGCGTTCGCGCGCGGCGAGAAGGTTCTCTTCCTGCCGGATCAGCATCTCGGTCGCAATACGGCCTACAAGATGGGCATCGCGCTCGACGAGATGGTGGTGTGGGATCCGAACGAGATCTTCGGCGGGCTCGATCCGGACCAGGTGGCGCGAGCGAGGATGATCCTCTGGAATGGACATTGCTCGGTCCACACGCGCTTCTCGGTGCGACAGATCGAGGCCGTCAGGAAGCAGCATCCGGACGTGCGCGTCATCGTCCATCCGGAGGTGCCGTGGGAAGTTGTCCAGGCGGCCGACGACAGCGGCAGCACGGAGTACATCATCAAGACCGTCACCAATAGTCCAGCGGGCTCCGTTTGGGCCGTTGGCACCGAGGTCCACCTCGTGAATCGTCTCGCCAACGATCTGGCGCCGGCGCGAACCGTCCTTTCGCTCGATCGTTTCGGCTGCCTGTGCTCCACGATGTTCCGTGTGTCTCCGAATCATCTCCTCTGGATCCTGGAAGGGCTTGTGGAGGGCCGGGTCCACAACCGTATCGTGGTGCCGGACGATCAGAAACACTGGACACGCGTCGCGCTCGATCGGATGTTGTCTATTCAATAGCATTGTGAGTACCATCGAGTCTTCCTAGGAGGACTCATGGCGCACGAACTCCCCAAGCTCCCGTACGACTTCGCTTCCCTCGAACCGCATATCGATACGCAGACGATGCAGATCCATCACGGGAAGCACCACCAGGCGTACGTGACCAATCTGAACGCAGCGTTGGAGAAACATCCCGAGCTGCAATCGAGGAGCATCGACGATCTCTGCCGCGGGATTAGCAGCATTCCCGAGGACATCCGGACCGCCGTGCGCAATAACGGCGGTGGCCACTGGAACCACTCGCGCTTCTGGGCCTGGATGGCACCGAAGGCTGGAGGCGCGCCGACGGGCAAGGTCGCCGATGCCATCAACGCCTCGTTCGGCGGCTTCGACGCGTTCAAGGAGCAGTGGGGCAAGGCGGGCGCGGGCCGCTTCGGCAGCGGGTGGGTGTGGCTGCTCAAGGATGACGGGAAGCTCTCGATTACGAGCACGCCCAACCAGGACAACCCGCTGATGGAAGGCAAGACGCCGATTCTCGGTCTCGACGTCTGGGAGCACGCGTACTACCTCAAGTACCAGAACCGCCGGCCGGATTACATTACCGCGTGGTGGAACGTCGTGAACTGGGCGGAGGTCAACAAAGCGCTTTGACACGGGCGCGCGGGCGGGTCCTGTTCTTGGGACCCGCCCGCCTAGTACTCCACCATCGCATCATCAGCAAAGCAGTACAGCCATCGTTCGCCAGGCTCCGCGGATGCGAAGACGGGATGGCCGGCGGTCTTCGCGTGGACACGCAAATGCCGATTCGGGGACGAGTCGCAGCACAGCGTGACACCGCATGCCTGGCACGTGCGGAGGTGGATCCACGTCGCGCCGACCTTCACGCACTCTTCACATTTCCGGCGGGCCGGTCTCCTGACGGTCGTCACAGCGTCCAGATGCGCGCATCCAGGCATGTGTCTTGGGACGGGAGTCTATTACGGCACAGCGCCTACTGAGGCTGCGATGTACCGCGGTCAGGATGTCTGCGTCGTTGGAGGGGCGAATTCCGCAGGGCAGGGCGCCTTGTTCCTGTCACCGTACGCGCGCACCGTGACAATGCTCGTGCGCGCGGCGGATCTGGGCTCGTCAATGTCGCAGTACCTGATCGACCGGATCGGCGTGACACCGAACATCACGCGGATGACGCGGGTCGAGCTGACCGGCGTCTGCGGGAGCGGGCACCTCGAGCGTATTGAAGTCAAGCACGTGGAGAGGGGGAGCACCGAGTCGCTCGATGCGGCGGCGGTGTTCATCTTCATAGGCGTGGCGCCTCGCACCGGCGCGTTCGAAGGGTTCGTGCAGACCGACGACAAGGGGTTCATCATCACCGGACCCGACCTGCGCCACGCGGGCCGCGGCTGGTCGCTGGACCGCGATCCGCTGATGTTCGAGACCAACGTACCCGGGGTGTTTGCCGCCGGGGATGTCCGTTCAGGGGCAAACCGGCGCATCGCGGCGGCCGTGGGCGAGGGCTCCGCCGCGATCTTCTCGGTTCACCAGTACTTGCAGACGGTGTAAAGCGAACGGCGAGCCGCTGAAGGCTCGCCCCCGGACGTGAGAAACTCGCGCCAATTAATGCGTTGTCGCGGTGGATGCTGCGGCGGCCGCGGGTGGTGCAGCCGGCGCATGCGTCGTCGGTGCGGCCGGCTTATGCGCGGCGGCGGCTGGCATCCGCTCCTTCAACATCAGCTCCGCGTGGGCAAAGAAATCCTCTTTCGAGATCTTGCCGGCGTCAACGTCGGCGAGCAGGGCGCGCTGTGCCTTGTATTCCCTGTTCTCGATGCCGGCCTTGCTCTGCAGCATCCGCCACGCCTTGCGGCGCTCCACACAGAACAGGACGAGCTGGCGCGAGATCGACTGGTACTCGGCGCCGCCATTGGATCCCTGGCCCCTGATGTAGACGCCGAGGTCGGGTACGTACGACCGGTGGCCCGCCACCAGATAGCGCCGGTAGACCACGTCCTGCTGGGTGATACGGACGAGCATGTTCTCCAGCGGGATGAGCCTGGCCGCGTCCTCCTTCTTGATCTTCTTCAGGTGGTTGCGGAAGCGCGCCTCGGTCGCGCACCAATGGGCGACGGTGTATCGGTAGGGCTCGTTGGTGCCCTTGAGTTTCGTTTCGTACCAGTCCATCTCGATCGAGGGGTTCCCCTTGAGGTCGAGCGCCTCCTGGTACGTCTCGCCGAGTCGCGGATTGAACACGAACTCCGGAGCTCCGCGGGAGTCGCGCACGCGCTGCGCCTGCGTGAGCGCCATGTCGTCGGCCACGCCGTGCTCCGGCTGGCAGGTGGTGAAGCACTGGAGGAACGCCGTGCCGCGGTACTCGATGCCGTCGAGGATCGCTCTGTACAGCTTGGGCGCGTTCGCGATCGATACCTGCGCGACGAACGGCGACCCATGGCCGGCCAGGAACGTCTCGGCCACCGTCTTCTTCTCAGTGTTCTTGCCCTGCGTGGCCCCGCCGAACACGTTCATGTCGCTGCCGCCCGGCATCGGCGTCGAGTCGGAGTTCTGGCCGCCGGTGTTGGAGTAGACCTGCGTGTCGAGCATGACCGCCTTGATGTTCGGACGGTTCTGCAGGATCACCTTCGACATGTTCTGGTACCCGATATCGCCCATGCCGCCGTCGCCGCCGACCACCCATACCTTGGGCAGCTCGAGAATCTCCTGGTCGGTCATGACCGCGTCGGTGAAGTGGACGTATTCGTAGTACTCGCGCGGGTTGATGACGTCGGTGGCGCGGTTCATCAGCGCATCCGCCAGCCGCTCGGGAATGACGGACCGCCGCCCATGATCGACGATGAAGCTTTCACCGAAGAGCCAGCCGACGGTGATACCGTCCTGGAAGAGCGAATTCATCCACGGATACGGATGCGGGTTGTTGGGCGGCGTCGATCCGTAGACGGTGTTGCAGCCCGTGTGCGCCGCCATCGCCATCACCGACATGCCGTTGGCCAGGCGACCGTCGATCGACTGGAGGTTCTTGTGGTTGAACGCCTCCTGCCGCATGACCGCCGTGACTGCATCGATTACGTCGCGGTCGGAGATGGGACTATGCGCGGCCATGCGCCCCTTTGTGTCCTTGTCGTCCTCGCCGCCGAGCCCCATGAGCATGTGCGCGACGGCCTGGCGCAGCAGGTCGTATTCCTCCCGGCTTCGCTCCTTCAGCGCGGCCAGCTTCTGGATGCCGTTCTTCTCCAGCTGGTCCGCCTTCGCGCGCAGCCGATCGGCTTTGGCGTGGTAGAGCGGACGCATGTACGCCTCGGTCACCGCCGCACAGGCCCTGAGGATGCTCTTCTCGCCGCAGCCGGCGCACGCGCCGTCTCCCGACACCAGGGCGTCGTAGTTGCGGCGCACCATGAGCATGTTGCGCAGCGTCGCCGTCTTCGAATCCTGCGGTCGCGTGTCGTTGTATAGACCCAGATACTTCTGAGGCGTATCCGGCAGCAGATCCAGGAAGGCGGTGCCGCTTTCGTGCTCGGCGTTCACCTCCTCGGTCTCCTGCACCATTCGCAGCGCCTGGTGTTCGCCGCAGGCCGTGACGCAGGCGGCGCATCCCTTACAGAGGTCCGACACGAAGATGGAGAAGATGCCGCCGCCGCCGGGGTTTTTCTTCTCGGGCGTGGCGAAGATCGCATTCGCCTTCTGGTACGCCATCGGGATCTTGTCGAGAATCTTGAAAAACTGGGTCTCGGCAGTATCAGAAAAGCCGTTCACCTCGTGGGTGACCTGGCGAATCAAGTCCTGCAGCAGCGTCCCGCTGTTCTTCGCCACCGAGTCACGCATGAGCTCGCGCGCGCGCCGATCGATCTCGGGCACCAGCCCGAGCATCTTCGTGCGCTCCGAACCATCTTCAACGTAGTTCGTGATAGCCGTACGCAGGATCGTGTCGAAATCCTGCGAGCAG
This sequence comes from Acidobacteriota bacterium, assembly GCA_016190945.1. Taxonomy (GTDB): domain Bacteria; phylum Acidobacteriota; class Vicinamibacteria; order Vicinamibacterales; family UBA2999; genus JACPPO01. The sequence continues at coordinate 8,238 of JACPPO010000155.1, forward strand.
TTGGGAAGCGCGGTATCCGGACAGACCGCGATGCACTCCATGCACTGCGTGCAGTTCTCCGGGATGAAGAGCGGCGTTTCGCGCCGCGCGACGTACTTTGACGCGGTGTCGCCGCTGCCGGCGGCCATCACGCCCACCGCCGCCAGGGGCGACGCCGGCTGGTTGTACCCGTAGGTCGAGCGGAACTCGGCATCGAACACCGCGACCCGGGTGAGCGGCGTGCGCTCTTCCTGGCCCTCGGGAACCGGGTGCGAGCGACATCCCGATCCACACCCGGCGCCGTCTCCGTTCCCGCCGAAGACCGGCAGAAGGGCCTGGCCGCGCAGCGTCGACCGATCGGGGGCCTGGAGCTCACCGACGCGGATCTCGCGCACGAGCTCGAACCCCTTGGTCATGACCTCCATGTTGGACGTCACGACCGCGTCGCCGAGCCGGCCGAACTTCTTGACGTACTGCTTGTGCACCGCGTCGCGGAACTGCTCCGGCGTGATGCCGAACTCCTTGAGCATCGGCGACACCGCGAAGAACGCGCCGAGAAACGCGTTGCCCTGCATGCGAAGCTGCAGGTCGCCGCGATCGGTCGCATTGCGCGCGATCTGGAAGCCGGGCAGCGTGAAGACGCGGATGTTCTTGTCGATGATCTGCCTGCGCGCCCAGAGCGGCAGCCGCTCCCATGCCTGCGCGCCCTCTTCCTCCGACTCCCACACGAGGGACCCGCCTTCCGACATGCCGTCGAGCGGGTTGGTATGCGTAAAGGCTTTGGGATCGCAGCAGAGGACGACATTGACGTGACGCAGATCGCAGTTGACGCGAATCCGTTCGGGCGCCGCAATCATGAAGTAGGAGGTCGGCGCCCCTTTCTTCTCGGACCCGTATTTTGGGTTCGCGCTGACGTGGATGACTTCCTTCGGGTTGCCCAGCTCGTCGACGACCTTGTCGCGCTCGTAGAGGAGGTCGTTCAGGTCGCCGATGATCGCGCCAAGGTTCTTGCCGGTGGTGATGGCGCCCCAGCCGCCGACGGAATGGAAGCGGACCGCAATCGCCTTATCGGGGAGCAGCGACGGCGTGTCGTTCGACTTCACCTCGTACGGATGATCGACGCCAAGAACCATGAACGAGGTGCCGTCCGCCGCACGTTTTCCGTCCTTCCGCGCGCGCGCACCAGCGGCAAACTCGTAAGCGCCGATCGTGTGCTCCGGCCGGAAATCGCGGGAGCCGAGCCCATAGACGCCCGCGAACAGACGCGGCATCCGATCGGCCGTGATCCGCAGCAGGCCCTGTTCGCCCTGAAGCGCTTTGTTCAGCGCGGTGCGGATGTCCCGCCCCATCGGGTTGTCACCCGCCATCGGCTCGTCGGTACGCTCCAGGACGATGACATTCTTCTTGCCGGCCAGCGCCCTGACGACCGCGGCCTCCGGGAACGGACGAAACACGTTCAAGTGAATCGAGCCGACCGTGGCGCCTCTGCGCTCGCGCAGGTAGTCAACCGCCGCCTCGATGTTCTCGGCGGCCGACCCCAGCGACACGAACACGGTGTCGGCATCCTCAGTCTTGTACTCGGTGATGAGGCCGTAGTACCGGCCCGTCAGATCGCCAAAATCCTTGTACGCCTCTTCCAGGAACTGGAGGATCGGCTCGGTGAAGTTGTTCCGCCGCGCGACAACCCCCTGCATGTAGTGCTCCTGGTTCTGAACGGGCCCGAGCAGCACGGGGTTGGTCAGGTCGATCATCTTGGGCACGCGCCGACGCCGCGGACCGAACAGCACGCGCTGGCTTTCGGTGGGACAGTCGATGATGTCGTCCGGCGCGCCCAGGTACTGACGAATCAGTTCAGACTCGTGCTTGTAGAACGTCCGCTCGAGGTGCGTCGTTAGAAAGCCGTCCATGACGTTCATGCCCGGCGTCAGGCTCAGCTCGGTGACGCGTCGCAGGACAAGCGCCTGGTCGGCGGCCTGTTGAGCGTCCTTGCCAAAGACGATGATCCATCCGGTGTCGAGCGCCCCGTACACGTCGTCGTGGCCGCAGTGGACGTTCAGCGCGTGCTTGGTGAGCGCACGGGCGCCCACTTCCAGCACCATCGTCGAGCATTTGCCGGGGGCGTGGTAATACTGCTCGACGCCGTACACAATGCCCTGGCCGGACGTGTAGTTGACGACGCGCTTGCCGCAAACCGAGTGAGCGATCGCGCCGCCCTGGGCGGCATGCTCGCCCTCGGCCTCGATGGCGATCGTGTTGCCGCCAAAGACGTTCAGCTTGCCCTCGGCGAATGCCTGCTGATAGAGCTCCCCGCCTTCAGTAGACGGTGTGATCGGGTAGAACACGCCCGCGTCGGCGATACGGGCTTCGGTGTGATAGGAAACGAGCTGGTTGCCGTTGGCGGTGACGCGAATCCCCGGGTAACGAGGCCTGGACTTCATGACACGAACTCCCCGTGGCAGAGCCCCCCGGGCAGCCCCGGGCTATCTATGGAACACAAGGCGCACATACTAGCCAAAAGAACTATAGCCCAAAAGAACATTGCCCAAAAGAACTGTGGACGCAGAAGCCTGACCGTGTTATCAAGCAGCCAAACAAGGGTCCCCGGGCTATTTGGTAGGAGGGCCAAGTGTGGCATTGCTTGCGTGTCTCGTCGAGGTACTGAAACGGGAGCGGATGCCGTACGTCGCGTTCCGGCACCCCCCGGCCTATACGGCCCTGGAACAGGCCGCCGTGTCGCACATCCGGGGGCGATGCGCCGCCAAGGTTGTCATCTGTATCGCGGACGACCAGCCGCTGCAGGCAATCGTGCCTGCACATTACCGGGTGGATCTCGAACGTCTCCGCCAGATCGCCGGTGCCGGCACGCTTCGGCTCGCGAATGAGGACGAGATCGCGGCGCTCTATCCTGAGTTCGAGGTCGGGGCCGCGCCGCCATTCGGCACCCTGTACGGCCATCGCGTCTTCGTGGAGCAGTGCTTTGTGGGCGAACCGGAGATGGTCTTCAACGCGGGCAGGCACACCGAGTCGGTGTGCATGCACTATGGTGATTTCGCGGAGCTGGTCAAGCCCACCGTTGGCGCGTTCGGGGTTCGGCCCGGGCGTCCGCGAGGGGCGGCCGCGGCACCGGCTGGCATCGCGTAGGTCAATACTCGACGAGCGCACGTCGCTGAAACGGTGCAACCATCTCTCGCCCGGGGGGCGAGGGCTTCGCGGCGCTTTTCTCCGTGGATCGGCACACCTTGGGGACGGCCCGTGCGTGTCGACCCATAAGTCAGTGTTACCGGGCGGCGAGACGCGCGCTCATCCAGTGATGTGTTAATGTCGACGTTTCTTCTAGAGGAGGTCTACGCAATGGACAAGAGATTGTGGCTTGCGGCGGGCCTGGCGGTGGCTATCGCCGGGTGCAGCCGTGCCAACACCTCGGCCAGCGTCCTGGAGGATGCGCAGGAGGCAATCGGCAACCCTAGCTCCATTCAATATTCCGGCAGCGGTATGAACGGATGGGTCGGTCAGGCGCCCACCGCGGGAGAGGAGTGGCCCCGTCGGGAATTGTCGAGCTTCACGCGCACGGTCAACTACGAGCAGCGCTCGGCACGCGAGGAATTGAACTTCGCGCAGCCGGTGTTCGGCGGGCAGCAGCAGAACGCCGCGGTCAACGGCGAGAAGGCCTGGAGAATGGGACCGGACGGCCCTGTTCCCCAACTCGCGGCGGCGGAAGAACGGCAGCTGCACATCTGGCTGACCCCGCACGGGTTCCTCCGAGGAGCCGTAGCGGCCGGCAACGCCACGCTGGCGGAAGCCGAGGGCAGCCATGTCATCTCGTTCACGGCACTCGGCAAGTACAAGATCGACGGCACCATTGATGCGGAGAACCGCGTCACGAAAGTGGAGACGACGATTGCCGACCCCGTTCTCGGTGATACGGACGTGATCGCGAACTACTCCGAGTACCAGGATTTCAGCGGCGTCCAGTTTCCGACGAGGATCCAGGTGACGCAAGGAGAGTTCCCGTCATGGGACCTGACCATCACGAGCGTGACGCCGAATGCGCCTCTCGATCTCCCGGTCCCTGAAGCGGTCCAGGCCGCGACGATCCCGCCGGTGCAGACGACAAGCTCCAGGCTCGCCCCCGGTGTGTGGCATGTGATGGGCGGCTCGCATCACAGCATGGTCGTGGAATTCAACGACTACCTCGCGGTTGTCGAGGCGCCGCTGACCGAGGCGCGTTCCCTGGCGGTGATTGCAGAGGCGAAGAAGCTGGCGCCGAACAAGCCGATTCGGTACGTCCTGACGACGCATCACCATTTCGATCACGTCGGCGGCCTGCGTGCCTACGTCGCGGAGGGCGCGACCGTGGTGACGCATCAGTCCAACGTGCCGTACTTCGAGAAGACCGTCATGGCGCCGGCCACGCTGATGCCGGACACGCAGGCCAAGAGTCCGAAGCAGCCGACGTTCCAGGGGGTCTCGGACAAGCACGTGATCACCGACGGCAAGCAGACGATCGAGGTCTACGCCACCTCCGGCGACAGCCACACCAACGAGTACACGCTCGTCTATCTGCCGGGGCCGAGGATTCTGGTGGAAGCCGACGCGTACAGTCCCGGACCGGCGAACGCGCCGCCTCCTCCGATGCCTCCGCCCGACGCGGTCAAGCTATACGACGACGTTCAGAACCTGAAGCTCAACGTGGCCACGATTGCGCCGGTACACGGACGCGGCGCTGTTCCGGTGGCGGAACTGAGAAGGTTTATCGGCCGGGGTTAGTGAAACACCCGGTATAAGGAACGAGACCGGTCCAGCTGTGGAGGGCGGGTCCTGCTATGGGACCCGCCTCTGTGGCGGCGTGGGCCTCGCCCGGCCGCGCGCCGAAGGCAGCACCTCAAATCCCATCTGACGGAAATGGCGGTCGGTCGTGATCGCATGCGTCAATCGAATGTCACGCATGATCACGAAGCTCGTGCAATCGGTGAATGAAAAGTCTTTGTCGCGATACTGAAAGAACAAGTGGCGCGCCTTCGGCGTACTCGTAGGAGAGTAACCATGGACAATGCGCTGCTATTGCTCGGCGGCATTGCCGTCGTTGCGGGCATCATCACGCTGCTCGACTGGCTGGGGCGGCGGAAGGACCGGCAGTCGCGTAATCACGCCGCGTAGCCCCCGAGCACCTTGAGAACTGATTTCTCGGTTTCAGGCGGTGCGTCCCAGAGTCCGGGCCAGCTTTCGGGCCGCTTGATTCAATCGGTCGTCGAAACTGGAGAACCGCGTGTCGTCCCATCCTGCACGACGAGCAACTTCAGCGCATGAAGCCAGGTGGATGCTATCGAAACCTCGCAGGCCGTATCGCTCGGCAAGATCACCTGCTGCTCGACATAGTGAATCCGTCACTTCTACGGCCAGGTACGCCGGCCACTGCTCCTCAAATTGGCGTTTCGCCGACGAGAATGCTGAAGCGCCAAGTTGGCCTTCCCGCCGAAGCCTCGCAAGGCCGGCACGCGTTTCAGCGTAGGCGACAAGTGAGGTGGCAACAACGGTCGCTTCGCCGATGACCTGCCGGACAGCATCAGATCCGGTCTCGCTCACGTACAGCTTTATCAAGCTGCTCGTGTCGAGGTAGAGCGTCACCGGCGATCCTCAAGCACCACCGACGAGGCAGTCCTCTTGCCCTTTACCTTCACCGGTGTCCTGGCGCCCGTCGGTGTCCCGCCGTTCCAGCGCGCCCGTCCTTCGGCGACGAGCTGGTGAGCCCAGTGGATGTCGGCCGGAGCCTCGACGGGGCTGATGGTCGCGATGGAACGGCCTCGCACGGTGACAAGCAGCCGCGCCCCGGATCGAACCCGTTTCAGGTGGCGACTCAGATGTGTCTTGAGTTCACGAATGCCGACCGTCTCCATCCCATCACCTCCCCGGAAGTAACTACAATCCTAGCATGATGTGACCACATCTGCTGACGCCCGGTGGGATCCGAGGAAATGACGTGATCGGGATCGGAGGTGCCTGCTCCTGCTCGAATGTGTAGGGCAGGTCCTGCCCCATTGGGGCCCGCCTGTCAGAACAACGTCGCGGCCACGCGCATGGCCATGGCGACCCATGGGCCGGGATAGATGCCCATGCCGACCACCCCGAGCACGCACACGATAATCGCCGCGCGCAGGAGGCCGGGGACGGGTACCGGGTCGCGACGCACGGGCGCTTCGATGTACATCCGGCGTGCGACGAGCAGGTAGTAGTAGAGGGCCACGACGGTCAGCACGGCGCCGAGGAAGACCAGGCCGTAGAGGCCTCGCTCGATCGCGGCCCAGAAGACGTACAGCTTCGCCCAGAAGCCCGCCACGAAGGGAATACCGCCAAGCGACAGCAGGAAAATCAGCATGACCAGGGCCAGGAGCGGGGAACGCTGCGCGAGGCCGCGATACGCGTCGATGCCGTCCGACTGCTCCGATCGCGCGACCACCTCGACCACGAGAAACGCCCCCATGTTCCCGAACATGTACGCGACGAGGTAGAAGAGCATCATCGCCACGCCTGAGCTGGAAAGCGCGGCCAGCCCAACCAGCATGTAGCCGATGTGCGCAATGCCCGAGTAGGCGAGCAGTCGCTTGATGTTCTGCTGCGGAATCGCCATCAGGTTGCCCATGACGATCGTCATCCCCGCCAGGACGGCGATTGCCGGCATCCAGACGAGCGCCGCGCTGCCGACGCCCTCGACGAAGAGGCGGATGATGGCGATAAATCCCGCGGCCTTCGGCGCCACGGAGAGCCACGCCACAAACGGCGTGCTGGCCGCCTCGTAGGTATCCGGCGCCCACATATGGAACGGGAACGCGGCGATCTTGAACCCCAGCCCGGCCAGCAGCAACGCCATCCCGAGCCGCATGAGCGGATGACCGCCGATCATCGCCGCCGGGATGGCGTCGAGCGTGGTGCTGCCGGTCACGCCGTACACGAACGACATCCCATACACGATGACGGCCGACGAGGCCGTTCCGACGAGGAAGAACTTGAGCGCGGCCTCCGGCGCCACGGCCTCGCGCTTGAGGAAACCTGTCAGCAGGAACAGCGGAATGGACATCAGCTCGAAGGCGACGAAAAGCAGCACGAGTTCGCGCGCCGAGGCCAGGACCGACATGCCGAGGAGGGAGGCGATGAGCGCGAAGTGATATTCGCCCGCGCGACGGCTGAAGCTGGCATGCGGCAACGTCAACGAGCCGAGCACGCTGAGCGCCGCTGACGCGATGAAGAGCCGCTTGGCGAAGATCGCGAGGCTGTCCTGGACGAAGGAGCCTCGCAGCACGGAGCCGCCCTCGGTAGCCAGAAAGGTGAGGCCGAAAATCGCGACCAGGCCGCCAAGCGCGACCCATCCGATGGCCTTCCCGGCGGGTCCGCCACCCGCAACCCCGACGGGTCCGCTCCGCGGCCCCTGCCACAGGTACGGCCGTCCCGCGATACCCATCAGCAACACGACCACTGCCAGGGCGAAGAGCGCCAGTTCGACGACGAGCGGCATGCCGGAATCGAACGTCATTGGCCGGTCAGACGAAAGAGCAGCGGGATGGTTGCCGTATCGACGGGGCCGATCGCCAGGCTTGGCGCCACGCCAAAAAGCACCAGCACGAAAACCAGGATGCCGAGCGCGGCCCATTCGGGTCCCTGCGCATCGGGCAGGTTCTGGAAGTGCGGGTCGGCGCTTTCCGGTCCCCAGAAAATCTGCTTCGCCACGCGCAGCACGTAGATGGACGTCAGGAAGGCCCCAAGGACGCCCGGGAACAACCACCAGCGGTACTCCGAGCTCCACGCCCCGAGGAAGGTGAGTAATTCAGCGGGGAAGCCCGCGGTTGCCGGCAGCCCGAGCGACGACAAGCCGCCGACGGTGAACGCCGTGGCGATGCCGGGCATCATCGCGCCGAACCCGCCCATCTTGAAGATTTCACGCGAATGCGCCTTTTCGTACACCAGACCAACGAGCGCGAAGAACAGGCCGGTCATGATGCCGTGCGCGAACATCTGGAAGACCGCGCCGTTCAGGCCGTTGGGAGTCAGTGTCGCCACGCCCAGCATGACGATCCCCATGTGTGAGACCGAGGAGTACGCGATGACGTACTTCAAATCGATTTGCGCCATCGCGCTCAGGGCGCCGTAGACGATGTTGATGCAGCCAATCGTCCCGACGAGCCACGCCCAGTCGACCGCGGCGTCGGGCAGCAGCCCCATACCCAGGCGCACGAAGCCGTACGCGCCAAGCTTCATGAGTACGCCGGCGTGCAGCATGGAGACAGCGGTCGGCGCCGACGCATGGCCGTCGGGCGACCAGGTGTGCAGCGGCCAGATGCCGGCGAGAATCCCAAACCCGATGTAGAAGGCGAGAAACACCCACGTCTGCAGCGCCGGGTCGAACTCCATCGACGCCAGCGTGAGGAACGAGAACGTCTGCGACCCCGTGGCGACGTACAGCGCGAGGACGCCGACCAGAATGAACGCCGACCCGAAGAGCAGGTACAGGGTCAGCTTCATCGCCGCATACTCTTTGGTCCCGACACCGGTCCGGCCCATCGCCCAGCCGAAGATCCCCTGGGGCCGCACCTCCGCCGACGAGCCCCAGATGCCGATGAGCAGATACATCGGCAGCACGGCGATCTCGTAGAACAGGAAGAAGACGAACAGGTCGAGCGAGACGAAGACGCCGTAGACCCCGGTGACCAGGATGAGCAGCAGCGCGTAGAACTCCTGGCTGCGCTCCTTGACGGTCCACGAGGCGAAGACACCCGAGAAAATGATGATCGAGGTCAGCAGCGCCATCAGGGCGCTGATCCCGTCCACCGCAACGAGATACGAGATGCCCAGCGAGGGCACGAGCGCGATCTCCTCCCGAAACTGAAAGCCGGCCAATTCACGGTCGTACGCCCAGTAGACCCACAGGGACGCGACGAGCGACACCGTCGCTCCGGCGAGCGACGTCCATCGCACGAGCATCGGCCGCCGGCGGGCGAAGAACATGATGGCGAGCGCGCTGACAAACGGCGCCCAGGTCATGACGGAGAGAATGGGGACGCCGTTCATGCGAGCGCCCACCGCACCCAGAGCAGGAGGATCATGAGCCCGAGCGCCACGCCGTAGACGTAGTCCTGCGCGCGTCCCGTCTGCATCGTCCGGAGATCGTCGCCGGAAGTCACCGTCCACGCGCTGACTACATTGAGCACGCCGTCCACCAGGTACCGGTCGATCCACCCAATCAGGCGCGAGAATCCAAGCAGCCCCAGCCCGTAGACGCCTTCGAACAGGTCGTCCATCCAGAAGCGTCTCAGCGCCGCGTGGCGAATCGGTCCCAATGCCGAGGCCAACGTGGCCGCGTCAATCGCGCGACGCTGGTACGTGAGCCACGCCAGCAGGATGCCGCCCACGGCGGCACCGACGGCGGCTGGCATCAACCAGTCGGGGCTGGTGAATTCGTGCTCGGCGGGGCCGAAGGGGAGGGCCGGCCCCGCAACGGCGAAATAGATTCCGACCCCCAGCGAGAGTGCCGCCAGGATCCACAACGGCAGCGCCATCGTCATCGGAGGGTCATGTGGGTGCGTGTCGCGGGCGGGTGGCGTGCCAAAAAACGCCAGGAACACCACGCGGAACATGTAGAACGCCGTCAGGAACGCGACCATCATCAGCAACACGAACGGCCCGGTGAGACCGCCGGCCCACACCGCGCCCAGGATTTCTTCCTTTGACAAGAATCCGCCGAAGAGCGGAATGCCGGCGAGTGACAAGGTCCCCACCAGAAAGACGACGGTCGTTTGCGGCATCCGGCGCGCGAGGCCGCCCATCTGCGGCAGGTCGTTGCCGTGGACGGCGTGGATCACGGCTCCGGCGCCCAGGAAGAGGAGCGCCTTGAAGAGTCCATGCGTGAGCAGATGGAAGAAGCCGGCCGCGGCGAAGCCGGCGCCGATTGCCGTCATCATGTAGCCGAGCTGCGACACAGTCGAATAGGCGAGGACGCGCTTTATGTCGTCCTGCGCGCAGGCCAGGGACGCGGCCAGGAGCGCGGTGAAGGCGCCAACCCAGGCCACAATCAGCAGCACGTCTGGCGTCAGCGCGAACAGCCACTCGGTCCGCAGCAGCAGGTACACCCCGGCGGTCACCATCGTCGCCGCGTGAATGAGGGCTGAGACCGGCGTGGGACCTTCCATCGCGTCGGGCAGCCACACGTGCAGTGGAAACTGCGCGGACTTGCCGACGGCGCCGAGATAGATGCAGAACGTGATCAGGGAGAGCCCGGCCAACGGCAGGGCGCCGTTGTCGACCAGCACGCGCATCTCGGTCAGGTCGAATGTGCCCGACTGCCGCCAGAGCAGCACGATCCCGATGAGCAGCCCGACATCGCCCGCCTTGGTGATCCAGAACGCCTTGACCGCGGCGCGGGCCGCTTCCGGTTTGTAGTACCAGAACCCGATCAGCAGATACGAGCAGAGGCCGACCAGTTCCCAGCAGATAAAGAGCTGGACGAAGTTGGGTGCCAGGACCAGGCCCATCATCGAGAACGCGAACAGCGACTGATAGGCGTAGTAGCGTCCGAGCGATGGCGCCGGCTCGTCGCTCAGGTATCCAAGCGAGTACACCTGAACGAGGCAGGCCACGAGCGCCACAAGCGTGAGCATGATCGTGGACTCGGCATCGGCGAGGACGCCTACGGTCGCCAGCGTCTGCCCCTGGGCCGGCAGCCATTCCCACACCAGCCGTGACATGGCATCGCCCGCGTGTCTTTGCCACGCCAGGAGCGCCGACACAAGAGAGCCAGCCGCACACAGGATCGAGAACCAGGCCGCGGGACGGCCGAGCCGCCGCAGCGGTGCCACGACCGCCAAGACCAGGAACGCCAGCGCGTGCAGCAGCAGGGCGGCCAGAGCGAATGTTCCGTCGCCGGTCATCCTTTGAGAAGGTCGAGGTGGTCCGCCGTTACCGTCCGGCGGACGCGGAAGAGCAGAATAACGATGGCAAGGCCCAGCGCGGCCTCCGCCACCGTGATGCAGATTGTGAAGACGGTGAACACCATGCCGGTGACGTCGCCGCTGAAGCGCGCGAACGCGACCAGGTTGATGTTAACCGAGTTCAGCATCAGCTCGATGCCAAGGAGGATGCCAATGGTGTTACGGCGCGTGATCACGCCGAAGAAGCCGATGCAGAAGACGACAGCGGCGAGCGTGAGGTAGGCCTGGAGTCCCATCTAGGGGACCGTCCGAACTGGTCGCGTACTAGCCACAACAAACCTCCGAGCGCGATCTTGGGGGCCGCTCCATCGGAGCGGCCCGACAGGCGTTTCGAGCAGACACTCCCTTTAATCCTCAGGCCGCGCGAAGTAGATCGCACCCATGAGCGCCGCCAGCATCAAGAGGGCCAGCAGCTCGAACGGCAGGACGAACCGCGTCGGCACGGTGTCACCGATCTCCCGGGTCAGGTCCTCCGCCATCGGCGGCCTCACGTCCGCGAGCGGCCGCTGCATCACGGCGCTCGCAATCAGCGACACGAGCACGATGGAAACCACGGCGCCACCGGCGATGCGGCGGCTCGTCTGTGAGATCCGCTCTCCCACCAAGCGCTCGGTCACGACGATGGCGAAGACGACGATGGTAACGATGCCGCCGGCGTAGAGGAGGATCTGCACGGCCGCCAGGAACTCGGCGTCGAGCAGCAGGAAGACGCCAGCAGTGCCGGTCAGCGCCAGCGCCAGCCACAGGACGGCGTGGAACAGATTCTTGGTCAGCACGACGGCCAGCGCCGAGCCGACCAGCACGGCCGAGAGGCACCAGAACGCGACGACCTCGCCGCTCATGCCTCGGCCCCCACCTTCGGCGCCTCTCCCACCCTGGGCGCCGAAGCCTCGGCGGCGGCGCGCGCCTGCTTGGGCGGACCCTGCATGTCCCGCAAACGGTTGCCGGTGGCCCACGACCGCTCGTGCTGCAGTCCGAGCGCGTGCAGCCGGTCCTTGTCGAGGAGGAGTTCGCGGCGATCTGTAGTCGCCAGGTCGAACGACTTCGTCATAACGATGGCGTCGGTGGGGCAAACCTGCACGCACAGCTCGCAGAACTCGCAGGCATAGAGCTCGAGCGTGAAGGTCTTCGCGTAGTTCCGCTTCTCGCTCTTGAGCATCTCGACCTTGATGACGGCAGGAGGACACACGTACTCGCAGAGCCGGCAGCCGATGCAGGCTTCTTCTCCGGTGTCCTTCTCGTAGACGAGCGCGAGGAGGCCGCGGTAGCGATCCGGATAGGCCCGCGTCTTGTCGGGATAGTGCACCGTGACGGGCTTGCGGAACAGGTTCCTCAGCGTCATCCGCATGGTGCCGAGGATGGCGCGCACGATAACGCTGACGTCGGTGCCGCCCGTGCGGCGGGCGTCGCGCAGCGCGCGCACGTCCGCGACAGTCTGCACCAAGTCTCTAGATTCCGAGTCGGGATGTTCCATGTTGGGTTCCAAATCTGCAGGCCCTATGATAACCGCCGCCGCGACCGGCCAGATCATCCGATCGGCCTTCTCGGGCGGCCGGGCGGGATGGCCCCGCAGGGGCAGACGGTGCATCCTCGCCGAATCCAGAAGTCCAAGACCGAAATCCTTGGGGGGAGACTCTGACGGGCGAGCCAGATGTAATCGTCGGAATCGGCGGTGCGGCGGGCGATGGGGTCGCCTCAGCCGGCAATACCCTGGCTCTGTCCGTGGCCCGGCAGGGTCAGGCCGTTGGTCCATCAGCCGGTAGGTGAGCAGGGATCAGCGGCGGGCACTGATCGGGGAGTTTGTGTAGGTGCCTTTCATCATCACTGACCCGTGCATCGGCACCAAGGACGCCGCCTGCATCGACGTCTGTCCCGTCGACTGCATCCACCCGCGCAAGGACGAGCCGGAGTTCGAGCAGACGACGATGCTCTACATTCATCCGGAAGAGTGCATTGATTGCGGTGCCTGCGTTCCGGCGTGTCCGGTGGCCGCGATTTATGACAGCGTCGAGGCGACTCCCTCACACCAGAAAGATCTGATTGAAGCCAACAGTATCTACCGCAGCGGCGATCCCGGCGCGATGGCGAGGGCAGAAACCATCGTTCAGGCCCACATCGCCGCGCAGCCGACGCTGATGGCCGTCCCGCCCGCGGAACGGCAGGCGGCCCACGCCGTCCAGTTCACTCGCTCCAGTAGCGAGTAGACGATCGGTTTGCAGCTCCAGTACAGCCAGAACACGAATGAGGGGAACGGTGGGGCTGTGGCCCGCGATCTCGATCTGATGCCCTCGGCGCTGCGGATCTGCCCTTAGCCCATTTTCTTGGCTGAAATGGCGTGGACGAGGCCACGGACGAGCGAGGTCAGCCGGCGAGACGGTCAGAACATCCCGAGTTGCAGTTTCGCGGCGTCCGACATCCGGTCTTTGTCCCACGGCGGATCCCAGACGATGTCCACGTGCGCGTCGGTGATACCGGGCAGTTGCTTCAGCTTGTTGACGACTTCGACGGGAAGGCTCTGGGCGGCGGGGCAGCCAGGCGCCGTCAACGTCATGCGCACGCCGACCGCGTGGTCGGAGTCGACGGCGATCTCGTAGATGAGGCCGAGCTCGAAGATGTTGACGGGGATCTCGGGGTCAAAGATCGTCGAGAGCACCTCGACGATCTGCGGTTGCATCGTGAGAGTCCTGACGAGGTCACGACGCTCGAAGATCGCGGCGGCGGTCGCGCCCGCATTCGAAGCCGCTCGTGCCGCCTCTTCGGCGCGCGCCGCCTGTACATCGGTGAGCTTGATGATATTGTCCGCCATGGCCATCGGTCGCGCTACTCCGCTTCTGTCGACACGACTTCGTCCTTCGCGTCGACCGCGGAGCGAAGCGTGTGCCAGGCGAGGCTCGCGCACTTGACGCGCGCAGGGTAGCTGCGGACGCCTTCGAACACGGCCAGTTTACCCAGCCGTTCTGGACTCGCGAGCGGGTCGGCGTTCCCGGTCACCATCTGGTGGAATTGCTCGAACATGTCGCGGGCCTCGCTCAGCGTCTTACCCTTGACGCTGTCGGTCATCATCGACGCCGACGCTTTCGAGATCGCGCATCCCGATCCCTGGAAGCTGGCGTCCTCGATCACGCCCTCCTCGACCTGTAGGTAGAGCGACAGCCGATCCCCGCAGAGCGGGTTGTACCCCTCGGCGTGCCGGTTGGCGCCTTCAATCGTGCGGAAGTTGCGCGGCCGGCGGTTATGGTCGAGGATGACCTCTTGATAGAGCTCCCGAAGATCGGACACTGGCAACCCTCGCTGCGTCACGTGAAGAGCTCGCGGACCTTATGGAGCGCCGCGACGAGGGCGTCGATCTCCTCGCGTGTGGTATAAAGCGCCAGCGACGCGCGCGCGGTGGCAGCAATGCCCAACCGCTGCATCAGGGGCTGAGCGCAGTGGTGCCCCGTGCGGATCGCCACGCCTTCCCGATCGACGACGGTGCCGATGTCGTGCGGGTGCACACCGTCCATCACGAACGAGAGCACGCTCGCCTTGTCGGGCGCCGTTCCGATGAGCGTCAGGCCCGGCACCTCCGACAGGCCCACCGTTCCGTACGCAAGGAGCTCACGTTCGTGGGCCGTGACGCCGTCCATCCCGATCGCGGTGACGTAGTCCACCGCCGCCGCCAACCCCACCGCGCCCGCGATGTTCGGTGTCCCCGCTTCAAATTTGTACGGCAGGGCGTTGTATGTGGTCTTCTCGAACGTGACCGACTTGATCATGTCGCCGCCACCCTGATACGGCGGCATCTCCTCGAGCAGACGCTCCTTGCCGTACAGCACGCCAATCCCGGTCGGTCCGTACAGCTTGTGGCCCGTGAACACGTAGAAGTCGGCGTCGAGCGCCTGGACGTCCACCGCCATGTGATGGGCCGCCTGGGATCCGTCGACGAGCACCGGCACGCCACGCCGGTGCGCGTCCGCAATCATCTGCCGGACGGGATTGATCGTCCCGAGCACGTTCGACAGATGGACGATTGAGACCAGCCGCGTGTGCGGCCCGAGAAGCCGCTCGTACTCCTCGAGCTGCAGCGTCCCCTCGTCGGTGATCGGAATCACCCGCAGCGACGCGCCCTTTTCCCGGCACACCATCTGCCAGGGCACGATGTTGGAGTGGTGCTCCATGGCGGAGATCACCACTTCGTCTCCATAGCCGAGACGTGTA
>JACPPO010000156.1 GCA_016190945.1 Acidobacteriota bacterium
GACAGCCGGGGCTCGATCTGGATCGGCCTGGATCGGCGGGAACAACGGCGTCAGCCTATGGCGCAACGACAGGTTCCACACCGTGACCTTCCGGAATGAAGTGTGGGGACGACCCGCATCAGCCATTTTCGATATCGGGCCTGATTTATGGGTGGCGTTTGCCAACGTCGGCTTCATTCGAATGGACTTGGACGAAATGGCGCGCGCAACGATCGATAGCAGTCATGCGCTCCGGTACGATGTGTTCAACCCCGCGTACGGCGCCGCGTATCCGGACATCGCAACCGGAGGCAGCAGCGTGGTGCGGAGCGGCAACGACCACCTGTCGTTCGTTACGGGCCGCGGCGTCGGCTTGGTCCGTCTGAGCGATCTGGCGCAGCAGAGCACAACCCCTCGTCCGCCCGTCATCGAAGGTGTCACGGCAAACGATCGGCGCTACCCGTCCACTGCGGCCGTGCTGCCTCCCCGCACGAACCGCCTTCGCATCGACTACACGGTCGTGAATGTCTCGTCGCCGGGCAACAGGGTTCGGTTCCGGTATCGGCTCGATGGTTTCGACACCAACTGGGTGGACGGGACGCTCCCGCGGCAGGCGGTCTACGCCAATCTCCAGCCCGGCGATTACCGCTTCCGCCTGCAGGCCTCGACCAACGCTGGCACGTGGAACGGGGCGGAAACCGAATGGGCCTTCACAATCGAGCCGATGTTCTATCAGACGGCGGCATTCCGCGCGGTCGTCGCACTAGTGTTGATCCTCCTGGGAATCGCCGCCTGGCGGCTCTGGATGCGGCACGTACGAAAGGAGCTGGCGGGCGTGTTCGCCGAGCGCCTGCGCCTCAGCCGAGAGATACACGACACACTGCTGCAAACCCTCGTCGGGCTGACGCTCGATCTGACTGCTATGTCCCGTCGTGTGGCAGCCCAGAGCGTTCAGACACAGCTCATCACCATGCGGCGGCAAGTCGAGGAGTGCATCCGCGAGGTGCGACAGTCAATCTGGGACCTCCGTTCCCCGGCGCTCGACCGGCACGGGCTTGTGGGGGCTCTGCGCGCTGCGAGTGAG
This sequence comes from Acidobacteriota bacterium, assembly GCA_016190945.1. Classification (GTDB taxonomy): domain Bacteria; phylum Acidobacteriota; class Vicinamibacteria; order Vicinamibacterales; family UBA2999; genus JACPPO01. Next base: position 1,064 of record JACPPO010000156.1, read on the forward strand.
GAGTTGACATCCGGCAAAGTTCGCTTTACGCTGACGGTCACTGGTAGCCCGCGGCCGTGCCCCTCTCACATCGAGACGCACGTGCTGCGGATTGGACACGAAGCAGTGACGAACGCCGTCCGACATGCGCAAGCAAGACAGGTGCAAGTGGAGATCGGGTTCGAGGATCGGCTGCTCCGCCTCCGCATCGTCGATGACGGCCGGGGCCTCCGGGACGACGAGACGATCCCGGGCGCGGGCCACTACGGGCTGGCGACGATGCAGGAGCGCGCTGCGGACGTCGGCGGCCGCTGCTGGATCGAGTCGGCTCCAGGCGCCGGCCTGCAGGTGATTGCCGAATTCCCGCTCGCGCCAGCCAGATGAGCGATCAGCCCATCCGGCTGCTGGTCGTTGATGATCACCGGATCGTCCGCGAGGGTCTCGCCAAGATCATCGCGGACGAACCCGACATCGTGGTCATCGGTTCGGCCGGTACCGGAGAGGAGGCCGTAGCCGCGTTCGAGCGGGACCCTCCCGACGTGGTGCTGATGGATCTGCGCCTGCCCGGCATGGGCGGCGTGGAGGCGATTCGGGCCATTCGCGCCCGCGATGCGGACGCGTGCGTCGTCGTCCTGACCATGTATGACGGCGACGAGGACATCCACCGCGCGCTCGAGGTCGGCGCGACGACGTACCTGCTCAAGGACTCGCTGTCAGACGATCTGATCCGCGTCGTCCGGGAGGTGCACGCGGGTGGACGGCCGATGCCCGCGGCCGTCCGGGCGCGGCTCGAAGACCGCGCCACGCGCCCGACGCTGACCCAGCGGGAGATCCGCGTCCTGCAACTCGTCATGCAGGGCAAACGCAACAAGGAAATTGCCGCGGCGCTCGCCATCAGCGAGGAAACAGTGGAGGCGCACCTGAAGAACATCTTCACGAAGCTCGACGTGCACGACCGGACGACGGCCGTGTACGTCGCGCTCCGGCGCGGGATTGTGCACGTCGACTGACGTCGACCGATGCACACGCGCTTAAGATTCTAGGCGCGAGGACAAGTCAGGGGGAGAGGTCTTGAAAACGTAGGGTCACTTCCTTCTGAAACCGACATTTATCGGCCAGGCGTGGCCACTGTGGGCGTCGTGACGTTCTTGAAGAAAGTTTTGTTGTCTTCAATGGTGCACGTCCAGATAGCTGCACCAAATTAAATGGGTGTAGATCGATTACATAGACTGATCGATCAACAAAATCAATACATTTCGGAGATCGAGCGCATCGCGACGCCCAAACTGTGGCACCTTTGAGCCGCGCCGGACTGAAGGTCCGGGGAAAGGATCAGGATGCCGGCGACAGCGATGCGCCAGGCGAATCCGGTCGACGGGTTCGCGACGGCGGAAGCCACGTTTGCGGGATTGGTGAGAGACCTGCACTCGGCCGAGACTGCACGCATGTCCCACAGTGATCTCGAAGCCCTGCTGGAACGGGAAGGCCGCGAGTTGATGCGCCAGTTGCTTCAGGCGCATCTGGACCTGCGCGCCGAGGCGAAGGCGGCTGGCCCGGTCGTCGGCGCCGATGGGGTTGCGCGGACCCACGCCCGTGCCGGCGCGCGCACGCTGGAGACGCTGTTGGGGACGGTCCAGGTGACGCGCGAGGGGCACGGCGCGCGCGAGCGCGAGACGCTGTTTCCATTGGACGCCGAGCTGAATCTCCCGCCGGAGTTGTACTCCTTCGGCATTCGCCGACGCGCTGCAGAGGAGGCGACCAAGGGGTCGTTCGACGAGGTCGTGAAGGTCCTGGCGACCCACTCGGGCGCGGCCGTGGCGAAACGGCAGGTCGAGGAGGTCGTGCGCCGGGCGGCCCAGGATTTCGACCGCTTCTACTTTGATCGCCGGCTGACGTGGCCGGCCGAGACCGGGTCGTCGAGCGACGTGCTGGTGTTGACGTTTGATGGCAAAGGGGTGCCCATGCGCCACGCCGACTTGCGGCCGGCCACGCAAGCGGCGGCGACGCGCCGGCAGCGCACCCTGGCCACCCGGCTGACCAAAGGCGAGAAGCGGCACACGCGACGCATGGCGCAGGTGGCCGCGGTCTATACCACCGCGCCATTTGCTCGGACGGCCGAGGACATCATTCGCGAGCTGGGTCCGCCAGATGCGCCGCGCCCGACGCGCCCGCACCCGGAAGGGAAGCGCGTCTGGGCAAGCCTCACCAAAGAGCCGGCGGAGGTCATCGAGGAGGCGTTTCTGGATGCCTCGTCGCGCGACCCGAAACGGACGAAACGATGGGTCGTGCTCGTCGATGGGAACGCCGACCAGCTGGGGCGTGTGCGCAGCGCCGCGAAACGGCTCGGGGTGACGGTCACGATCGTGCTCGATCTCATCCACGTGCTGGAGTACCTGTGGAAAGCGGCCTACGTCTTCCATCCCGAGGGTTCGCCGGAGGCGGAAGCCTGGGTGACCGAGCGGCTGCTGTGGCTGCTGTGTGGCGATGTCGGGCAAGTGATCGCGTCGATTCGCCGCACGGCCACGCGCCGCCGGCTGCGTCGGGCGGCGCGGAGACCCGCAGATACCTGCGCCGACTACCTCGAGCGGCATCGCGCGTATGTCCGCTATGACACGTACCTGGCGGACGGGTTTCCCATTGCGACGGGCGTCATCGAAGGGGCGTGTCGGCATCTGATCCGTGACCGGCTGGCAATCACCGGCGCGCGCTGGAGCCTCGCCGGCGCGGAGGCCATCCTGCGCTTGCGGTCGCTGCGCGCCAGCGGCGACTGGGACGCCTACTGGCGGCACCATGAACAGAAGGAGCGCGAGCGCAACCACGCTGCGCGGTATGCCAACGGGGCGATTCCCCAGCTTACGCCGCCCGAGTCACCCTCACGCCGGACGGGCAAAGCCCCTCGTCTCCGCGTCGTGAAATGATCGAGAGGCGCGCTTCATGACCGTCTATTCAATGGAGCCGCACCCAAATTAAATTCGGTGGCACGCACCTGAACCATTCGGGGACCGTACGTGAACGGCGCTGTGTACGCGCCAGGGTCATCAATTGTCAAAGCTACTTGCAAGCGGTCCCGATCAATGCGTCGATATCGCTCGATGACGTGCAGCTGTTCCGTATGCGGACGTCCCACATCGTCCAGCCACGTTCTGTCGTTGAAGCCGACCGTATCGACGATGAACGTGTCTGTGCCTTCATATCTCCCGATCGAGTGCCCCCAAAAGCTGGGGTCAGGATCTTCCGCGTGCTGTCGATTCAACCACACCTGGCGCCACACCGGGCCATACTCGTACAACATATGGCTCCTCTCCGAAAAGTGTGACGGCTGATTCTGCATCATCAGGTTCGGAAGAATTGGAAGGGCCTGTGGTAGCTGATATCCACAGCAAGATATTATGCGGAGCAAGCTAACGAAAGAACGCTGATCGCCTCACGACCGCTCAGTACTCGGGACGCATCGCGCGCATAACCTCCAGATGCCGGAACGCGCTCTAC
>JACPPO010000149.1 GCA_016190945.1 Acidobacteriota bacterium
CGCGGTTACGTTGAGGCGCTCCTCGACGAGCCGCCCGATGCCGCACGGACGCGCCATTTCCTTGAAATCGTCGCGAGGCACAGCACCCGTATGGAGCGCCTCGTGGAGGATCTGCTGCGGCTGGCCCGCCTCGATGCGCGGCAGGAGCTGCTCGATATCGCGAGCTGCGAGGTTCAGCAGATCTTCAACTCTGTGGTCACCGACCTCTCACCGCTCATCCACGCCAAGGGCCAGCACGTCACGATCTCGGTTGCGCCGGATGCCTGCTCCATCGAGGCTGATCCCGCCAAACTGCACGACATCGTCCGGAATCTGCTGGAGAACGCCGTCAATTACTCGCCCGAGCAGGCGGAGGTTCGGCTCGAGGCGATGCGACGCAACGGCCGGGTGGCGATCATCGTGTCGGACTCGGGCCCTGGCATTCCGCCGGCCGACCTGACCCGCGTCTTCGAGCGCTTCTACCGGGTCGACAAGGTCCGGTCGCGGCCCGGCGGGATTGGGCTTGGCCTCGCCATCGTGCGCCACCTCGTCGAGCTGCACGGCGGCCAGGCCGCCGCGGAGAACCGCCCGGAAGGCGGGGCGAGGTTCACGATCACCCTGCCTGGCACCCTGCCTGGGGTCTGACCCCCGCTGCTGATGGCGCGCACGCGCCGGTACGTGGCCTTGACGCCCGCCGGGGGGTCGATTAGGCTGCGCGCAGCCCGCGGATTCATCGGTAGCCCCGCATTGATAGAGCATCCAGGCCGCCCTCGCGCGCACGTCTACGCGCTGTTCGGTTACGCGGTTATCGCGGTCATCTTCACCTGGCCGCTTGTGCCGCAGATTGGCACACACCTCACTGGCTCGCCCGCGGGTGATACGGGTGTGTACGTCTGGAACCAGTGGGTATTCCGCCACGAAGTCCTGCAGCACGGCCACCTTCCGTATTTCACCGAAAAGATCTTCTCGCTCTCTGGGCGCGCCAACCTCAGCCTCCACAACTACACCGCCTTTCAGGATCTCGTGGCGCTGCCGCTCATGGGACAGCTGGGGGTCGTGGCGACGTTCAACGTCGTCTACCTGCTGATGACGCTGCTGACGGGGTACGCGACGTTTCTTCTGGCAAGACAGGTGACCGGCAGAGGCCTCGAATCGTGGCTGGCGGGGCTGCTCTTTGCGTGGAGCCCCGTCCTGGCGACGCGCGGCGGAGGACATTTCAGCCTCGTCGCGGCGGCCCCGCTGGCGGTTTTTCTGCTCGTCCTGCTACGGGCTACCGCACACCAGCGGCTGCGCGACGCGCTGGCGCTGGGCGCTACCGTCTGGTGGGCGGCCAGCACCGATGCGTACTATGCGGTTTATTGCGTGGTCATTGCCGCGCTGATCATGCTGGCACAGGTCCTGACGATCCAGCGGCGCCCGCGTGACGCCCGGTTGCGCGCGGTGCCGTGGACCCTCGATGTGCTGCTCTTCTGCGTGGCCGGCCTGGTGTTCTCAATGGTCATCAGTGGGGGCTGGCAGTTCACGATCCTGGGCCGCGTCACCAGCATGCGCAGCCTGTACACGCCCGTGCTGGCGCTGACGCTGCTGGCGGTCGCCCGTGTCGCCTGTGCGTACCGCCCGACCGTGCTTCGCGTGGACAGGGCTTCGGTGCTTCAATTTCTGCGCCTCGGCACCGCAACGGTCGTCGTCGCCGCCGCACTGCTGTCGCCCGTGCTGTATGCCTTCGGCCTCAGGGTGGCCGATGGCAGGTGGGACCGGGATCGCGTCTTCTGGCGCAGCAGCCCGGAGGGGGTGGACCTCGCCGCTTTCGTGCTGCCGAATCCGAATCACCCGCTCGCGCCGGACGCACCGCGTGAGTGGCTGACGTCTCGAGCGGACGCGTATCTTGAGAACGTCGCGTCGCTCACCTTTGTCGCGCTCGCAACGGTCTTTGTGGCATGGCGCACCGGTTGGCGGATTCCGCGGCTCTGGGGGGGCATGGCCGTCGCGTTCGGCATGCTCGCACTCGGCCCCTTCCTGCATGTGGCCGGGGTGGACACTCACGTACCGGGCCCGTGGGCGTTTCTGCGCTACGTCCCCATCATCGGGCTCGCGCGGACGCCGGCCAGGTTCTCCATCGTGCTGATGCTGGCCGTCGCCGTCCTCTTTGCGGGCGCGTTGTGCTGGCTCGGCCGGCGATGGCCGCAGTACCGCACCAGGCTCGTGGTGACGGCTGGCATACTGCTCGTCTTCGAGCTGCTGCCGGCGCCGCGGACGCTGTATTCCGCCGCCATTCCGCGGATCTACGATCACATCGCGGCGGCCACAGACGACGAGATGCGCGTCCTGGAGTTACCGATCGGGGTTCGCGACGGCACGTCGAGCGTAGGCAACTTCACGGCGCGTTCGCAGTTCTTCCAGACGACTCACCGGAAACGGCTGATTGGGGGATACCTGTCGCGCGTGTCGAGGCGCCGCGTGTCGGACGTACGCCGCGACCCGATGCTGGACGCGCTGATCTGGCTCAGTGAAGGACGTGATCTCGACCCGGCGCGCTGGAGATCGCTCGTCGAGGCCGGCCCCTCGTTCGTCGAGCGCTCCAGGATCGCCTTCGTGGTTATCGACCGCGCGCGCACGTCCAAGGCGATCCGCGAGTTTGCGATCCGCGCCTATAATCTGCAGCACATTGAATCGGATGGAACCTTCGAGCTGTACCGTCCGGCCGTCGCACCCGCAGGCTCCTGACCGGTCGCCGCTTGGCACGAGCCCCTCAGCGGGGCGGGCGCCAATACTGGATCGAATTCGCCTTCGCAACGCCGCCGCGATTGTGGGTAGTGCCTGAATCTCGCTTTCAACGCGCAGAACTGCGGGCGTCGCGCTATTATCAGCATATGTGGGCAAGACAGCGGGGCGACCCCGGTCGAGACTCGCCAGGTCGATGCGCCGAGCTGCCCCCGAGCCAGGCGCATTCTCATGACCTTCTCGCTCTGTGGCGGTCGGCCGCGCGTAACGTAAAGGATCGCCGCACACTGCGATCTCTGACGCTCGTCGCTATCGTGTGGGGCGGGCTGTTCTCGGGCACCGTCGCCTCCGCTCAAACCTTCGTCGAGTATCAGCACCTGTTCCGAAACGGCAGCCACTCGCCGACCGTAGACACCCAAATCGCAGTTCCAGGAAAGACGGTCAACATGTTCGCCTGGTTCCTGGTCAGCAATGCATGGGGCGAGGCGGAGCTCGGGATTTCCAAGCCTATTCGACCGTGGCTGGGGGCCGCCGTGGCGGCCGGCCTCGAGACAAACGAGACGCCTTGGCGCGCCAGCGCCGCGATGTGGGCCTCGAAAGGCCGCTTCTTTACCTTCTTCGTCAACGAGTACGGCGGTTCCGGGTACTGGTACAAACTTACGGGCACAGCTCGTATAGCAAGCCGCACCGAGATTGGCGTCCACAGCCAGCAGTTTTATGGCACGGGCCCCCTCGTCCAGATTTCCTTGGGTCAGCGGTTCAAGGTGTGGGCTTCGGTGGTGGAGGGTCCGCAGTCGTTAGTCGGTATCCTCAAGTCTTTCTGAAAAAGCTGGCCGTCACGGTCGAGTTGCCGTGGGGTGGCGCTCAGAAGCGGGAGGTGTACTGCACCTTTGTCGATATCTTGCTGTCTTCCGCGAGGAATCTCGACCCATCGAGGGGGTCTTGAATCCATCCCTGCGTAAATACGAAGAAGAGGTCGTTCCCTGGCTGCAAGATCCAGCGTACGCGGCTCTGCCAGCCGAGATGTCGAGACCGGTTGTCGTATTGCACCAGATTTGAGAACGAGATGAAGGGTGACGCGGAGTAGTTCACCTGCATGCCGTGAATCCGCGCGATGAAGTTTCCGTGCGGCATCCGGGCGAACGTCTGGTTCGAGTTGAACGTGAGATTCAAGCGCGGCGGCAGCTTGAAATTCACGCTCGCGATGATTTCGTCGGCATGCCCCGACCAGTAACGGCCCAGCAGCCACTGCAGGCCCAATTGCACCTTGCGTTTTTGGGCGGTGGCGACGTGGTTCTTCCAGCGTGTGAACCGATACTCGCCCGGGGGAAGCACGACGCCGGGCGAGATCTGAAATGGCGCAAACAGGCGCTCGTAGTTGACGATCGGCCAAAAGACGGAGTGCACTGCGTCCCCTGATTTGAAATGCCAGTCGATCGGCGCGATGATGTCCAGCTTCCAGCTTTCGACTTCCTTGTTATCGAGCCGCGTGAAGCGGGTGTAGTAGATGCCGTGAAACATCTGCTGGAGATCCAGGAAGTCCTTCGGCCGGGGGTTGATCCGGGTGCCGACCCTGAACAGTTCCACATTCCTCCTCGACACGAACCCGAGGGCGGGCCGAAAGTTCTCTCCGATGACGCGCCAGACGAGCTCTGACTGGAACAGGTCGTTTGGATACTCGAGCGATGTGCCATACGACCAGTCATCGTCGACCACGCCCTCGTTCTGGCTGCGGAGTCCGTAGGCGTTGAAGGCCAGGTTCTGGGAACGACCGAGGAAATTCGAGGTCGCCAGACGCAAATCTCCACCGTAGGTCCGGCTGTCCATCGGAAGAGCGGGATGGCCGTCGGTGAACAGCGCGCCGATGTGCGATTGCCTCAAGAGGTTTCGCCGAACGCGGCCTACGAAAAAGTTCTTGTCCGACACGCCCGGGATGTCGCCGCTGCGCGCGTCGAGCACCCCCAGGTCCGTCCGGCCGACCTTCCCGGTCAACTTCACGCCCAAATCGAGGGGGACCTCCTCGCCGGCCAACAGGCCGACCTGCCGGCTGAAGAAGGGAATGACCTGAGCTCTGGCGTCTGGGATGCCTCCGGGGGGCGACTCGGACGTGTTGGAAAAGCTGAATACGCCGGCATCCTCGAGAAAGAACGTCCGCTTCTCTGGAAACAACAACGAGAAACGCGACAGGTTGATCTGACGCGCATCCACTTCCGTTTCCCCGAAGTCGGTATTGACGGTCGCGGTCAGTTTCAGGCTCGGGGTAAAGTTGTAGAACATGTCGAGGCCGGGCTTGCCAGTCACGGTACTGCGTCCGCTCGCCTCGCGGTGCAGCCAGCGGCCCGCGGCAAACGGCCGGACGTCGAGACCAATCCCCTGCGTCACGCCCTCCAGATTGGTGATTTGTCCTGCTTCGGACACCTGAAGGAAGTTGGTCGTTTGCAGGAGCGCACCAGACCAGCGGTCCTCCTCGAGCTTCCGGTAGATGTGCCGGGAGATGTTGAAGCCCCAGACGCTTCGACCGGCAGGGAAACTGAGGCTTCTGAAGGGAATAGCGAATTCCACGCTCCACCCCTCGTTCGTGCGCCGCGTTCGCACCGTCCAGATGGCATCCCACTCCAGATTCGACTGGCCGTTGGCGAACACCAGCCCGTCCACCAGGGCGCCCGAGGGATTGGTCGCGAAGTGGAAGGCGTTCCGCTGGTCGCGATACGTGTCGAGCACAATGCTGATGCGGTCGTCCGCGCTCAAGTTGGCATCGCGGGCCATCTGAGTGCCGATGACACGTTGCGGCTCGGAATCGTGTGCCATGACCCCGATGTACAGATAGTCATCGTCGTACAGCAGCCTGACGTCTGTCCGCTCGCTGGGTGGTTCGCCGGTGTTCGGCTCTCTCTGCGTCAACGTGCCAATGGTCGGCGCACGCTGCCAGATCTCCTCGTCGAGCTCGCCGTCGACCGCGATCTCCGTTGCGATCCGTGTGACAACGGCCGACCTCGCGAGCTCCTGTGAGCCGGCGGTTTGCTGATCGGGAGGGCGCCCGCCGCCCTGCTCGTTGCCCGAAGCCGTGGCGGCCCAGGCAACCGGCGCCACCATGCACGCCCATGCCCAAACCATCGCTGGTCGAACGACGCTCTGGAGCCACCGCCGCCTTCTGTAGAAATGAGTTCGCATCCAAGGCCCCTCAGGTGGCGTGCAGGTGGCGTGCGCAGGACCAGCCTTCTCTGACGCCGCCGAGCCCCGCGATCCGCTTACGCGGCTGATGGGCCTGCGTGTCAGAAACGACCGGTGTCCCGGTCCCACGTAACATGTATTGCGGGTGAGATGCTAACACAGGAAACTTACAGTGAAGATCGACTGCTCTGGTCGGTTCTGACCCGGCCAGACAAGTCCCCGCAGCGTGCTTTCCGACATCTGACACTAGCTAATCTCGACAAAATGCGGAAACGCATGGAGAATCAGCCGCCACGCGAGGCAGGCGAGCGCCAAACCAACAAAGACAAAATACGCGGGTTGATTCCTTGTGAGTGAAAGCGTGTAGAAGACACCCTTCTCGACGTCGCTGACGTCTGTCAGGGCTTGCTCCAGGTGCGTAGAGGTGCGGACGTCGTAATACTTTCCGCCGGTTCGGGGGATGGCAGCGGCGATCTCCTGCGAGGCGCCCGGCTGAAGCGCCACGCCAATCATGTAGACGCGGATGCCTTCCGCTTTCGCTCGCTCGATCTCGGTCAATGGGTCCCGTCCGGTGTTGTTCTCGCCATCCGTGAACAAGACGACCACCTGGCCCTTGGCGCGCCGCCCGGCTCTCTCCTTCTCTTGCATGAAGAAGCGGTTGGCTGTGCCGAGCCCTTCGCCAATGGCGGTATAGCCTTCGTTGACCAGTGTGTGTGTGCCGGTCATGAGCAGATATTGGGAAATGCTTTCGTGGTCGGAGCTGGCGGGTGAAACCAGATACCCATTCGTCGAGAAGACCACCAGTCCGACGGCATCGCCGGGTCGCTTGCTGACAAAGTCCAGCGCGCTCTTCTTGACAGCCTCCATCCTGCTACCCGGCGTGCCGAGCATGTTTGGAGGCGGGGCGGCGATGATCGGCGAGGAGGGGGTCCGTCCAGCCGCTCCTTCAATCGGCTCCTCCATGCTTTGCGAAAGATCCAGCACGATCACGATCTGGAGTCCACCGCGCTCCACCCGGTTCACGCTGAACGGATAGACAGGACCCAGCAGGGCCACCAGGAGCAGCCCGAGCGCCGCAGCCTCGAGCAATTTCGGGAGACGCCAAACGGGGTTGAACCCGCCAGTCTCTTCACCGAGATGTTCCACCAGGGAGTGGCCCCAAAAACGCCTTCTCCAGACACGTAACCCTATCAGCAGCAGCAGCGCTGGCACCGCGAAATAGAGCCACTCCAGATGCAGGAATGTCATGC
>JACPPO010000151.1 GCA_016190945.1 Acidobacteriota bacterium
CCGGATCCGACGTAGGTATCGAAACCGGCCACCGGCGGGTTCGGCGCGATGTTCGCGCTGTCATGACACAACGATGTCTGCACGGCCGTCAGATGGAAGCGGTTGCCCCGCCCCCAATTGACCTGCAGGTTGTTCGGCAACCCGTTCGGATCGCAATGCAGTTCGAAGCCGTGCGTGACCCGAATCGCCGCCGCGATGCTGCCGCCGCCCGTCATCCGGCCCTGGACTGGCGGCGCCACATCGCACGCATCGCCGACGCCGTTGCCGTTACCGTCGGCCTGGCCGGGGTTCGCGACATTCGGGCAGTTGTCGACGTTGCCGCACACGCCGTCGCCGTCGGCATCGTTGGCCGGGTCATTTGGACACGCGTCGCAGGCGTCACCGAGCCCATCCTGATCCGCATCTTCCTGGTCTTCGTTGGGTACGCCTCGGCAATTGTCCGCGCCGTCGCACACGCCATCGCCGTCGGCATCATTGGCCGGGTCGCGTGGGCACGCATCGCAGGCGTCGGCCACGCCGTCGCCATCCGCGTCGATCCTGTCGTCGCCCGCCGCACAGATGTCGACGTCGGCGCACACGCCGTCCCCATCGGCATCATTGGCCGGGTCGCGCGGGCACGCATCGCAGGCGTCGGCCACGCCGTCGCCATCCGCGTCGATCCTGTCGTCGCCGGCCGCACAGATATCGACGTCGCCGCACACGCCGTCCCCATCGGCATCATTGGCGGGGTCGCGCGGGCACGCATCGCACGCGTCCCCCGCGCCGTCGCCATCCGCATCGAACTGGTCTGCATTGTCCGTCGAAGGACAATTGTCCTCGCCGTCGCAGAACGGATCGCCATCTCTGTTGATGCAGTCGTCGCATGCGTCGCCGATGCTGTCGTGATCGACATCCGTCTGGTCGTTCGACAGGTTCGGGCAGTTGTCGACGGCGTTCGCATAGCTATCGCCATCGATGTCCGGGTCGCATACGTCGCCGACGCCGTCGCCGTCCGCATCCAGTTGATCGGGATTTGCGTTAAACGGACAGTTATCCTCAACATCTGCGACACCGTCGCCCTCCACATCGGGGTCGCACGCGTCTCCGTACACGTCGCCATCGGCGTTTTCCTGGCCCGTATTCGCAAGGGCGGGACAGTTGTCGAAGCAGTCCGGAATCCCGTCGCCGTCGAGGTCGGTGTCGGCGACACCGCAGCCACACGCCCCAGGCGCCGTCTTGTCGGGGTCGATGTCACACGCATCAAAGCAATCCAGCGTGCCGTCGCCGTCTGAGTCAGTGTCGGCAACGCCGCAGTCGCACGCGCCGGGCGCCGTCTTGCCAGCGTCGCTTGGACAAGAGTCGAGGCAGTTGGGCTCACCGTCGGCATCTGAGTCGGTGTCGGAGATGCCGCAGCCGCAGGCGCCAGGCTCGGTCTTGTCGGGGTCGACGTCACACGCATCGAAGCAATCCAGCGTGCCGTCGCCGTCGGCATCCGTGTCGGCCACGCCGCAGCCGCACACGCCCGGCTCCGTCTTCTCGGGATCGTCCGGGCAGGCGTCCTCGGCGGCGAGCCCGCCCGCCCAGAGCAGCGCGTTCGCAATCAGACGAGCTCCGTCAGTGCTGCTGTCCCACAAGACGGATGCGGCGTCACTCGAGGGGGGAAACATGTTGAGACCGACAATGCCTCCGCCGGCGGGACCGTTGAGAGCGCCCACCAACGGCCGCCCGTTGGACCAATGGGCGACGAGGACGGTACCTGGCGTCAGAACGGCGGGGAAATTATAGCTAGCGCTGCCGCCGTTGAAACTTGCCACTCCCGAAAGAATTGGATGCGCGGGCAGATCGGCCACGAGCGTCAATAGCGTGCCCCCGGAGGCCACTGGTCCTTCGGCGAACGCTAGGTACCCATCGGTCTCCCATCGCCCATCCAGGCCGAGACATCCAGGGTAATTGTGAAACGCAAAGATCGCCTGAACCACTCCGCCGCCCTGGTCTACATAGTCGGCCAGCAGGTTTCCAAGATCTGCCGGGTTCTTGTAACAATAGTCCGACCACGTCAGGACGGCGTCATACTGCTGCAGCGTGGCCAGCGTGGGGAGGCTGGGCACAAAGGGTGTGACGTCGATCAGGTCGACCTGCGTGAACATGCCGGTCGCCATGAGCTTGTTTTGAACGTCAGCCGCCCAGGCGGGTAAGTCTGCATGCAGCAGCGCGACCGTCTGCGCGGATGCCGTCGCGGGGACAACGGCTGGAAGCAGACTGGCGAGAAACCCGATGGTGAGGAAGCGGAACAGGCGGGTCATCAGATTCTCCGGATGACGATCGTTCGTTTCAGGAGATGCCCTGGGCACGAGCAGGAAATTGGGAATACGAATCGGTTGGAACTATATGGATCTTTAGTTACAAGCTCAAGCGTTTTCTTGCAGATTTGTTGGAGAATTACGATCTTGTGATCGGCCGGCGGCGAGATTTGGGACAGAACGCGGGCGATCAAACAACCACCTCAGGGCTCAGCCAGTAGAAGAAAACGCAGCAGAGAGGAACCTAGACCAGGCAGCAGTCCCATCTGAAGAACTCGCCAGCGGGCATCGCCAGCGGGCACGCCTTGACACCGTGGCAGCGCGCTCATAGGCTGTCGCCATCCCCGGTAATCCGGCTATGCACGTCTGAAGCTCCATGCGCCTGATCGGTCGCAACGACCTGTTCCTGCTGCTCGGTCTGGCGGTGGCGTTATTTGCGATTGTCTCGCGGCCGCTCGGGCGCGTACTCGCCTACGCACACAACATCGACCAGAGCACCGGCCTGCAGCTTTTGCCGGGTCTGGTCATCCTTGCCGTCGTGTTCATGTTCCACCAGATGCGGAAGCGGCACGAAGTCCGCGCCGAAGCGCTGGCCGCGGCCGCCGCCGGACGTCAAGCCGCCGCGCGCGCGGCCGAAATGGAACGGCTTATCGCCTTCGGGCAGGCGCTGGCCCGGTCGCTCGATTACGAATCGATTCGGGCGGCCGTACGCGAGTATCTGGCCACGTTAGGCGAGGGTCGCGGCGGCTGGGTGCTGACTCGGACCGCTGGTCAGTGGCAGCCGCTGACGCCAGTGGATGACGCGCAGGCGATCGAACACGAGCGCGCCGCACGGCGGGCGCTCGGCGAAAGCGATGCGCGCGCGGACAGCGTTTCGGGAGACGTCTGTTTCCCGATGATCGTTGCCGGCACGCCGGTGGGCGTGTTCTGCGTTTCTCCGGAGCCAGCCCTGACCGACCATAAGCGGACGACTCTTGCCGCAGCGGCCGCGCTGCTGGCCGTCTCGCTGAAAAACGCGGAGCTGTTTCAAGAGATCCGCGAAAAGAGCGTTCGCGACTCACTCACCGGGTGCTTCAACCGCAAGCACGCCCTTGAAGTCATGGACGGGGAACTACGTCGATCGCGCCGGTCGCAGCTGCCGCTCGCGCTGATCATGTTCGACCTCGATCACTTCAAGGCGATTAACGATCGCTACGGCCACCTGTGTGGGGACGCGGTCCTGTCGGCGGTCGGGCAGCGGATGAACATGGTGCTGCGCGGCAGCGACCTGAAGTGCCGGTACGGTGGCGAGGAATTCCTGATTCTGCTGCCCGACACCACGTTGTCGGGTGCGTGCCGCGTGGCGGAATTGCTCCGTCGCAAGCTCGAGGCAGAACCGGTGCGCTGGGGCGAGGTCGACGTCCCGGTCACCGCGAGCTTCGGCCTGACGGCTGTCGCGTCTGGCGAGCTCGATGTGCTCGCGATCATCGGGCGCGCCGATGCCGCGCTCTATCGCGCCAAGGAGAACGGCCGCAACTGCGTCTGTCCGGCTGACGAGCACGAGGCGATGGCCTGACTCCGGCAGTCGCCGTGCTCCCCGGAACTATGGACGCCGGCGCGGGATCTCATCGATAACGAGCCCGGCGGCGTTGGTGGAGGGGTTCGCTAGTGTCCTGTCTCAGTGGTTCGTGACATAAATGTGTGCGGCCTGGGCGTCCGCGGTGCGTTGCGCGAAGCGAGCGATGCTCGCCAGGATCTCATCGGCGGGTTTGGTCCACACGAACGGCTTCGGATCCGCGTGGTGCGCGTCGATGAACTCCCGGATCGCGGCTTCGAGTTCCCGGACACTGCGGTGCGCGCCGCGGCGCAGCTGTTTGTTGGTCAGCTCGGCGAACCAGCGTTCCACGAGGTTGAGCCATGATCCGTAGGTCGGCGTGAAGTGGACGTGGAAGCGCGGCCGCTTCGCGAACCAGTTCCGGATGAGCGGTGTCTTATGCGTGCCGTAGTTGTCCATGATGATGTGCACGTCGAAGGGTGGCGGCACCTGCGCGTCGATGGCATCGAGGAACTGGCGAAATTCCACCGACCGATGACGACGATGGAACTCCGTGATCACCCGGCTGGTCTTGACGTCGAGGGCCGCGAACAGCGACGTGGTGCCGTGGCGTTTGTAATCGTGCGTGCGCCGCTCCACCTGACCCGGCCGCAGGGGCAACAACGGCGCCGTGCGGTCCAGCGCCTGAATCTGCGACTTTTCGTCGACACACAGCACCACGGCGTGCTCCGGCGGGTTGATATACAACCCCACGATGTCGCGCACCTTCGGGACCAGCAACGGGTCGGGCGGGAGCTTGAATGTCTCGGTGCGATGCGGCTGCAAGCCGAACGCCTGCCAAATCCGGCTGATCGTCGCGTGGCTGAGGCCACTCGCCTTCGCCATCGTCCGCGTGCTCCAGTGCGTGGCCCCGCGTGGCGTACTTTCCAGCGTGCGAATGATCACGTGCTCGACGTTGTCATCCGTGATCGTGCGAGGCGCACCCGGCCGCGGCTCGTCGTACAACCCGTCGACCCGGTCCCGGACAAAGCGCGCGCGCCACTTGCAGACCGTCGCAGAGGTGAGTCGCAAGCGGTGCGCCACAGTCTTGTTGTTCCGGCCCTCCGCGCACGCCAACACAATGCGCGCCCGGCGGGCCATCGCGGGCGCCGAGCGCGATCGATGCGCGAGGGATTCCAACTCTCGCCGTTCGTCCAGAGTCAGGGTCAATATCGCTTTCGGGCGTCCTGTGCGCATGCTCGCCTCCTTGTAGAGCAATACGCCCAGGCCGCACAATTTATTTCAGTTACTTCAGAGACAGGACACTAG
>JACPPO010000154.1 GCA_016190945.1 Acidobacteriota bacterium
GCTCCGGTGGATCGGATCTCCTCGATGAGCTGCTCGTGGCGTGGACGGTCCAGCACGATGATCACCAGATCCTCGACCCGCCGGCCGAGCGCCTGCGCAATCGCCCGCAGGTTGAAGCGCACGGGCGCGTCGAGGTCGACCGCGTCCTTCGAGCTGGGCCCGACCACCAGCTTCTCCATGTAGAGGTCCGGCGCGTGAAGCAGCCCCCCCTGCTCCGAGGCCGCGAGCACCGCCAGCGCATTAGGCGCCCCCGTGGCGCACAGATTGGTCCCCTCGAGGGGATCCACGGCGATGTCCACCTGGGGATAGGCTCGGCCGTTCTCGCCGCGATGCGCGAGGCCGACCTTTTCACCGATGAAGAGCATCGGCGCCTCGTCGCGTTCGCCTTCGCCGATCACGATCGTTCCGTCGATCGGCACCGAATCCATCTCGCGCCGCATCGCTTCGACCGCGACCTGGTCGGACTTGCGTCGATCGCCCTGGCCCATCGTCTGCGCGCACGCGATCGCGGCCTGCTCCACGACGCGGAGAAAGTCCAGTGATAGGTCTGAATCCATAAACTTCTCGCTCGAGGCCTCCACGGCCCGAGTATGGTACGAATCGACCGCCCGCGTCATCGCCCTTGCGCTCCGCCCGCCCACGCCGGCAGCTCGCACCGTGCCGGCCGATCCGTGCGGTATGCCAGTACGTAGTCGGCCTGCATGATCTTGTGGATTTCGCGCGTGCCCTCGTAGATGACGGCTCCCTTGCTGTTGCGATAGAAGCGGCCGACGGGATATTCATCCGAATACCCGTTGGCGCCGTGAATCTCCACGGCGTCGGCGGCCGCCCGCTCCGACGCGACCGTGGCAAACCATTTGGCGAGGCCCGTTTCCCGGGTGTTGCGGCGCCCCGTGTTCTTGAGCCAGCCTGCACGCAGCCAGAGCAGCCGCGATGCCTGATAGTCTGACTCCATCTGCGCGATCATCTCCTTGACGAGCTGATGTTCGCCGATCTCGACGCCGAACGTCTTGCGCGTCTTGGCGTACCTCACGCTGGCATCGCGACACGCCCGGACGAGGCCCGTGGCACCGGCGGCCACAGTGTAGCGCCCCTGGTCGAGCGCGAACATGGCGATCTTAAAGCCTTCTCCTTCGCGGCCGACGAGGTTCTCGCGCGGCACCTCGACCTCCTCCATCTTGAAGAAGCCGGTGCTGCCCGCGAGGATGCCCCACTTTTCCTTGAGCGTCCCGCTCGAAAATCCCCCGAACGACCGCTCCACGATAAACGCGCTCATGCCCGACGCGTCGCGCTGCCGTTTCTTGTCGAGATCCGTCCAGGCGAACACGAGGTAGTTGTCGGCCACATCGGCGAGCGAGATCCACATCTTCTCGCCGGTCAGCACGTACCGCTCGCCCTTCCGGACCGCGACGGTCTGGATGCCGCGCGCGTCGCTGCCGGCCGAGGGTTCGGTCAGTGCGTAGGTGGCGATCTTGCGGCCCTGTGCCTGCGGAACGAGATACCGCTGCTTCTGATCCTCGGTGCCCCAGGACAGCAGCGTCAGGGAGTTCAGGCCCACGTGCACCGACATGATGACGCGCAGCGACGTGTCGATGTATTCGAGCTCCTCGCTGGCCAGGCCGAGCGCGACATAGTCCATGCCGACGCCGCCGTACTCGGCCGGCACGGAGATCCCCAGCAGCCCGAGCGAGGCCATCTGCGGCAGGATCGCCCGATCGAAGCGGTGTTCGCGATCCAGATCGTGAATGCGCGGCGCGATCTCGCGGGCCGCCCAGTCGCGCACCGATTGCTCGAGGAGCCGATGGTCCTCCGTTAAATCGAAGTTGAGCATGGAGTATTCCTCATAACAAGCCGTTCGAGCGAGACTCTCGGGCCGCCTTGGGAAAGACGTCCCATCAGGCGCGGGAAATGGTAATCCGACCGCCGCGCGTGAGCCGGAGCCGCTCAGCCGCGCTGCCGCCGCTGACGGCCACCTCAAGATGCTCCGAGCTGCCGAACAGCGCGCAGACCGCTCCCGGCTCCGCGTCGGCGTACGTGGCCACGACCTTGCCCACCGCCTGGGTGCCGGCCACGATCTCGATGCCACCCCCACCGGCGAACCGCTCGAAGGTGCGGCGGTCCACGTTGGTTACGAGGTTGCCGAAGCGATCGATCCGCAGCACTTCCCCGACAATCCGATCCTCGGTGCACGCGGGCTCGGGCACCGCCAGCGTGTGCCACGACGTCAGCGTGCGTCCGAGCCCTGACAGGTCGATCCCTTTGGCGAGCCAGGCCGCCGCTGGCGCGAATCGATCCCGTCCCTCAAACGTGCGGCTGACCGTCGGCCGCGCGTAGCGGCGCTCGGTCAGCTCCACGACTCGTTTTGGCGGCGTCTCCTTGAACGCCAGCGTCAGCACGCCGTTGTCGGGCGCGACAAGCCGATAGCCGCCCGCCTCGGCGGCGATGGGGCGGCGTGTCGACCCAACCCCGGGATCCACAACCACAAGAAAGATGGTGCCGACGGGAAAGTACTTATAGGACGCCGCCAGCTCCAGCGCGCCCGCCAGCGCGTCGTACGGCGGAACGTCATGCGTGATGTCGACGAAGGTGGCGTCCGGACAGATGCCAAGCGCCACGCCCTTCATCGTGCCGGCGTAGTGATCCCGCGTTCCGAAATCGGTGAGCAGGGCGATGACCGGCCTCGCCATCGCGCCGAGGCTCGTCAGCGCTCCGCCGGAGGCGCCGCGGACGGCGCCACAGCGGCGGTCGCCGGCTTGCGGAACAGCACTTCGCGCAGGTTGGTCTTGAGGAGAAAGTTCTCGGTGATTCGAAGCGGCTCGAAGAGCCGTTGTATGTCCCGGTTGAGTAACGGACGCTGCTTGGCGCGCGCCGCCTGATAGGGCCGGTACTGCAGGTGCGCCCGATCGATGACAACATGCCGCGTATAGGTCGGCCGGATGGCCGAACGCGGATCGGCCGTGCTGAAAAACGCCAGCAGCACGCCGTCCGGCCGCAGCACGCGCGTCAGCTGGCGCGCGAGCCGCTCCGCCGCGGGGCGCTCGAGGTAGTCAAAGAGGTCCCAGCAGAGAATCCCGTCGATGGTTTCCGATTCCTGCGGAAACCGCTTGTCAAAAAACGCCTGGAGCTCCTCCACCTTGGCCTGGGTGACATGCCGATCGATGTCTTTCGAGAGATCTTCAACGAGGATCTTGCAGCCGACCTCCTCGCCGAAGAACGTGACATTCGATCCGACGACGGGGCCGAGATCGAGGAGCACCGGTTGCTGGCGGGCGCCGAGACCAGCCAGAAACCGGGCCAGCGCCTTTGTCGGTTGGACCGGCGAGTCGGAGGCGCCGGCATCGGCGTCGGCGCCGTCCTCGTCCTTGCGCAGCCGCGCGAAGAGGTCGGAGAGAGCCATCTCTCCCCGCGGTCAGCGGGCAACCGGTTGCGCGACCTGCGCCGCCGTCTGCGCCTGCGGCGCGGGCTGCGCGGCGGGCCGCGGCGGCGGCGACGCCTGCCCCTGCTGCCCCGACTTGCGCTGCATGTCGACGCTGCCCCGGAAATGCGCGCCCTCCGCGATGGCCACGCGCGGCGACACGATGTCGCCGTCAACCGAGCCGCCGTCGCGAATTTCGACCTTCTCGGACGCGGTGACATTGCCGTTGACTTCACCAAGGACGATCAGCGCCTTGGCGAACACCTGCGCCTTGATCTTGCCGTTCGGGCCGATGGTCAGCACGTGCTCCTTGAGCTCAATCTTGCCCTCGACCTGGCCTTCGATCGTCAGGTCCTCGCTCCCGTTCAACTCACCTTTGATGACGACCGACTTCCCGATGTTCACGACGTCCCTCCCGATCTGCTGCCGGGCCTCCGGCTGCGGCGCCGCCGACGTGCCGCCCTGCTGCGACTGGACGGCCGGGCCGGTAGGCGTCGACTGGCCGCTCGTCGGTTTCACCACTTCATCACGTTTCCACATGTCAGGTCCTCCGCCCCGAAGGGCTCCTTGCGGCTGGTCACGATCCACGAACGCGGAACAGCGGACCGCCTGGGCCAGAGCCCACTGAGTATATCGGCCGCTGGAAATCGTTGTCTAGGCGTTTTATTGCTGGGACTTAGCGCGGATGCTACGATGCGGCGACGGGCGCAGAATCCGTGCAGCGCATCTATCTCGACCATAACGCCACGACCCCGGTCCACCCGGCCGTTGCCGACACGATGGCAGCCGCGCTCAGGGAGGAGTTCGGCAATCCGTCCAGCGTCCATCATTTCGGGCAGCGGGCCAAGGCGGTGGTCGACCAGGCGCGCAGCACGGTGGCCGCACTGATTGGCGCCGATCCGTCCGAGGTCGTCTTCACGAGCGGCGGCACCGAGAGCGACAATTTCGCCATTCGAGGGACAGCCGAGGCGCGCGAGCGCACGGGACGCCGTCGCCTGATCGCCAGTGCCATCGAGCACGAGGCGGTGCTGAATACCCTGAAGCCCTTGGCCACGCGCGGATGGGAGACGACGCTCCTGCCGGTAGGCGAGACGGGGATTGTGTCGCCAGACGATCTGCGGGCGGCGTTGCGAGACGACACGACCCTCGTGTCGGTGATGCACGCGAACAACGAGATCGGCACCATCCAGCCCATTGCCGAGCTGGCACGGGTCGCGCGCGCGCGGGGCGCGTTGTTCCACACCGACGCGGTACAGTCGGCGGGGAAGATTCCGATCGACGTGCGGACGCTTGGCGTCGACTTGCTCTCGATTTCGGCGCACAAGTTCTATGGCCCGAAAGGCGTCGGCGCGATCTGGATCCGGCGAGGCCTGCGGCTCCTTCCCATCCTGACCGGCGGCAAGCACGAGCGAAACCGGCGCGCCGGGACCGAGAACGTGGCGGGCATCGTCGGCATGGGCACCGCGGCCGAGATCGCGCGCGCGCGGATGGCCGACGAGCACGCGCGGGTGGCGGCGCTGCGGGATCGGCTCGAGGAGGGGATTCTCCGCGCCGTGCCAGGCACGGTGGTCAACGGTGCGAGAACGCCGCGCGTGCCGAACACGACCAACATCAGCTTCGACCGCATCGAAGCCGAGTCGCTCCTGATCGCGCTCGACCTGGATGGCATCGCGGTATCAACCGGCTCGGCATGTTCGTCCGGCACGCTCGAGCCGTCGCACGTGCTGAAGGCGATGGGCTTTCCACCGCACCGCACCCAGAACTCGATCCGGTTCAGCCTGGGCATCGGCAACACGGAGGCGGACGTCGATCGCGTGATCGCGGTGCTGCCCGGCATCGTCGAGAAGCTGCGTAGCCTGACCCGCACGCCAGTCAGGGCATGATGCGTATTGTGGTCGCCATGTCAGGGGGCGTCGATTCGTCGGTCGCCGCGGCGCTGCTGACCGAGCAGGGCCATGACGTCATTGGTCTGTCGATGCAGCTGTACAACCAGCGCGGTGACGAGACCTTTGGAAACTGCTGCACGCTGGACGACCTGTACGACGCGCGGCGCGTCGCGGGCGCGATCGGCATTCCGCATTACATCCTGAACTTCGAGCGGCAGTTCCAGGACACGGTCGTCTCGAACTTTGTCCACGAGTACGCCGCGGGGCGCACCCCGCTCCCCTGCGCGCACTGCAACAGCGACCTGAAGTTTTCGACGCTCCTCGATCGCGCCCGTGGCCTGGGTGCCGAGCAAGTGGCGACCGGCCACTATGCGCGGGTCGAGCAGTCGGCATGCGGACGCTGGTTGCTGAGGCGCAGCGCGGATCCGGCCAAGGATCAGTCCTACTTCCTCTTCTCCCTCACGCAGCCCCAGCTTGCACGGGCGTCCTTTCCGGTCGGTGATCTGACAAAGCCCGAGGTGCGCGCGCAGGCGCGGCGACTTGGGTTGAAGGTGGCCGAGAAGCCCGACAGCCAGGAGATCTGCTTCGTACCCGACGGCGACTACGCGTCGTTTGTCGCCCGGAAGGCGCCGGCGGTCGCGCGCGGCGGCACGGTCGTCGACCGGCGGGGCGCGGTGCTCGGCAGCCACGGGGGCGTGCACCGGTTTACAGTCGGCCAGCGCAAGGGTCTCGGCGTCTCCGGTCCCGCTCCGCTCTATGTCTTGAAGATTGAGGCCGAGTCCAGACAGGTCACCGTCGGCCCGCGCGATGCGCTCGAGCGGACGGCGCTGACGGCATCCGGCGTCAATTGGGTCGCCCTTGACGCGCCGTCAGGCTGGCTGTCCGTCTCCGCGCAGATCCGCCATCGCCACCGCCCGGCCAGCGGCCGCCTACGAGCGACTGATGACGACCGTGCGGAGTTCACCTTCGACGAGCCCCAGACGGCCATCACTCCCGGCCAGGCCGTCGTCTTCTACGAGGGCGATCTCGTCATCGGCGGCGGCTGGATCGACTGAAGTCTGACGCGGCGACCATCACAACTGATGGTCCCGTTCACGTAGCGGAGGGTCGTCGACGCGTTCCGGTCATGACCTGCCGAGCAGCTCCTCACCTCGTCACAGCCCCGTGCGCTTGTGGATGATGTCGAGAGGGCTTCGCGATCGACTGTATAGATCCTGAGCGAGTCAATCTGGAGGGTGACGATTCTCAGCGCTACTTCCGTGCGAGCGCCGCATCCAACGCCTGTTGGAACGCGGCGTATGGCTTCGCACCCACGATCCGCTGAGACACATTCAACCGCATCGTCTTCGGGTCCAGCGTGCCAATGAAGAAGGTAGGCGTGGCAGTCACACCGGCGCGCTGAGCCATCGTCATATCGCTTCGCACCTTCTCCGCGTGCATGTTCCCCTCGAGGCACGCGCGGAACGTGTCGATATTCACCCCCACGGCGGTGCCGTGGGTCGGAAGTATCACCGGGAGCAACTGAGTCTGATTCGAGAACAGCCGGTCGCGCATCTCCCAGAACTTGCCCTGATCGGCGGCGCAGGCGCCCGCTTCCGCGGCCTTGAACGCATTTCGGTGTGAGGCGAGCGGGAAGTGCAGGAACGCGAGGCGAATTCTGCCGCTCTGGACGTAATCCTTCTCGATGAGTTGGGATGTCTGCTTGAAATGCCGGCTGCAGAAGGGACACTCGAAATCGGATACCTCAACGAGCGTCACCCGTGCCGCGGCGTCGCCACGAAGCGGCGCCCTATCCAGCTGTAAAGTGATGTTGTCAAGCGGCGGCGCGGGCGCGATGGGCGGAGGCGGTTGCGTGGGAACGACCGTACGCGGTTGCGCGGGAGCGGCGGACGCACGCATCTGCGCCCGTAAGGCCTCGATCTCCTTCTGAAGCGCTTCCTGGCGCAGTCTGAGCGCCTCGATCTCGGCTTTCATCGCCTCAATGTCGGCGGCGCTCTGGGCGGCGCCCGATGAAGCGGCCAGGAGCACGCACATGCCGACGGTGGCGACCAGGCGAAGGCCTGTCTTGATCACAGTGGTTTTCATCGCGGCTTCACTCGGGGCCGGCCGGTGTCCGACTCAGGGATTCGGCAGTCAGCGTCAGGCGCGCGTATCAATTTGTGTGCGCCTGATGGTCCCCGCTCAGCGTGCCGCTCACCGTCAGCACGGCGACGCCGTTGGCCTCTCTGACCACGATTGTCGCCGTATCGTTATTGCCCGGCTCACCCGCGTCGGTGAATCGCCATTCGATTGTAGCCCATTCGACGCCGTTGTACGTTCCCGTCCCCGTCCCGACGTAGGTATCGAAGCCCGCCAGCGGCGGGTTCGGCGCGATATCGGGGTGGTCGAAGCAGGACGCACTCGCCACCTGCCTGGGCGAATGCGCCCGCCCGGCACTGCGGGATATGGGCATCGGCGCTCGATCGTCCCCCCGTGTTCCCTGCGCGACGGTGGTCTCCAGCAGGAGCAGCACCGCAACGGAAAGCCAGACACTGCAGGAACGACGCAAGGGGAAGCGCATCATCGTTGCGCCTGAGTGCTGTCAGAATGGGGAACATTAACCGTTGTGTCCGGGGTGAGCCCGGGGGAGGAGTACGGGGATGAGTAATCGTTTTTACCTTGTGAGCGTCCTTGCCGTCACGCTCGGGTTGGCCGGCGTCTCCGTCGGCGCGGGACAAGGGGCGGGCGGCGCGGCACTCAAGAATCCGGCGGTTCTCAAGGACACGGCACCCGCGACGTACAAGGTGACGTTCGACACGAGCGCCGGCACCTTCGTCGTCGAGGTGCACCGCGATTGGGCGCCACTCGGCGCGGATCGCTTCTATAACCTGGTGAAGAACGGGTTCTACGATAACTGCCGCTTCTTCCGGGTGATCCCCAATTTCATGGTGCAGTTCGGCATCCACGGCGATCCAGCCGTCTCCTCCGTTTGGCGCAATGCGCGAATTCCCGTCGATCCGGTCAAGCAGAGCAACAAGCGTGGCTTTATCACTTACGCGATGGCTGGAACGCCCGACACGCGAACCACGCAGGTGTTCATCAATTTCCAGAGCAACGCGAACCTGGACGGCCTGGGCTTCGCGCCATTTGGTGAGGTCGTCTCCGGGATGGCCGTCGTCGACAAGATATACAGCGGGTACGGTGAAGGCGCACCTCGCGGCAAGGGGCCCGATCAGGGGCGCATTCAGGCGGAAGGCAACGCGTACTTGACGAAAGATTTCTCGAACCTCGATTACATCAGGAAGGCGACCATCGAGAAATAGGACATCCTGCCTGCGGCGCGCGGATACTCCGCGCGCCGCTGCGTCGAGGATACCCGTCGGCGTCAGTTCGTCAAAACGCATCGCAGGGGCCGAAGTTCTCGCGGGGTGGGGAGCGGTACGGATCAGGCCGCGACGGGAGTGGGCCTGCGTGATAGAGATCGTGCGCGGCGATGCCGGAGAGCAGCGCGAAGTTGCTCACCTTGCTGCCGGCGGGTGTCCTCGCCAGCTCGGATGAAGAGAGCCGCGCGGACGCGGCGCGCAGCGACCGATGCGTCCGGTCAAGCAGCGCCACGTCCTCCCGCCACGTGCGCTCGTCCGGATTGTCCCCGCGCGTGAACCAGTTGGACCCATTGAGCGGAAACGACCCGCGCGGTGCGTCCGTCAAGCGCCGGAGCGCCGTGTACTTCCAGTAGGCGGCGTGCAGCACCAGCTCCCAGATGTTGTGACGCTTCGATGAGGGGCGCCACGCGGCTTGCCGTACGGAGAGGCCGCGGATCGAGCCGCGCAGGTTAGTGCCGTGCCACGACGCGCGGTCGTAGGCGGCGTCGACGATCGAGAGCAACTGATGGAGCATCCCTGATTTACGATTACTGATTCGTGATTCGCTGATCGCTAATCGCGAATATCGCGTCACGCGACCGTATGCCGGGTTTCGCTGGTGTCCTGCGGCAGCCCCTCAAGATACCGCTCGGCGTCGATGGCCGCCATGCAGCCGGACCCGGCCGCCGTCACGGCCTGCCGATAGATCCGGTCCTGTACGTCTCCGGCCGCGAATACGCCAGGCACGTTGGTCCGCGTGCCGTGGTGGGAGACGATGTAACCGCTGGCGTCGAGCTCGATCTGCCCCTTAAACAGCGACGTGTTCGGGGTGTGGCCGATGGCGACGAACATGCCGTCGAGCGGCAGCTCGCGGAGGTGGCCGGTCTTCAGGTGGCGCACGACAATGCCGGTGACTTCGCCTTTGTCGACGTCCTTGACGTCGGCGACCTCCGAATCCCAGATGAAATCAATCTTGGGGTTCGCAAAGGCTTTCTCCTGCATGATCTTTGACGCACGCAACGCGTCGCGGCGGTGCACGACGGTCACCTTCGAGGCGAACTTGGTCAGATAGATCGCCTCTTCCATCGCCGAGTCGCCGCCCCCCACCACGGCGACAGGCCGCCCCTTGAAGAAGTAGCCATCGCAGGTGGCGCAGGTCGAGACACCATGCCCGGACAGCTTGCGATCGGAGCCGATCTCCAGCCAGCGCGCCGAGGCGCCGGTCGCAATGACGAGCGCTTCCGTCGTGATGGTCCGGCCGTCGCCCATGACGAGCGTGAACGGCCGGTGGCGCAGGTCGACGGCGGTCACGTTGCCCTCCAGGGTCTCGGTGCCGAACCGCGCCGCCTGCGCGCGCATCTCGGCCATCAGGTCGGGCCCCATGATCCCGTCGCGAAACCCGGGCCAGTTGTCGACCATCGTCGTCAGCATCAGCTGTCCGCCCGCTTCAAGCCCCTCGATGAGCAGCGGCTTCAGGTTGGCGCGCGCCGCGTACAGCGCCGCGGTCAATCCCGCGGGGCCAGATCCGACGATGACGATCTGCCGATCGGACATAACGGGATGCTTCACGAAAGGTGCTTTTCGATCAGGCGCGCGATGTCCTCCTTCGGCGCCAGGCCGACGAGCGTCTCCGCAAGCTGACCGTTCTTGAAGATGAGCAGCGTGGGAATGCCGCGGATCATGAAACGCCCGGGCACGCCCGGATTCTCGTCGACGTTCAGCTTGGCGACGGTGGCCCGGCCGTCGAACTCGCCCGCGAGCGCCTCGACCGTCGGCGCAAGACGCCGGCAGGGACCGCACCACTCGGCCCAGAAATCCACGAGCACGATGCCGTTCTTCGTTTCCTGATCGAAATTACTGTCGGTAAAGATCTTGATTTTGTCGGATGCCATCTCACTCTCCGGTGTTCCCGGACCGACTGCCGCCGGCCCCTACGGCAGGCGCGCGGCACGCTCGTACGCTTCGACGTACTCCCGCGCCGACGCGTCCCACGAATAGTCCTCCCGCATGCCGGCGATCTGCATCCGCCGCCACGCGGCCCGATTCCGGTAAGTGTCGAGCGCCCATCGCAGAGTGCCGAGCAGCGCCCGCGGCGAGTACTCATCAAACGTAAACCCCGTACCCGACCCGGTCGTCGAGTCGAAGTTGCGCACGGTGTCGTACAACCCGCCCGTCGCCCGCACCAGCGGGACCGTTCCGTACCGCAGGCTGTACATCTGATTGAGCCCGCAGGGTTCGAATTGCGACGGCATCATGAAGAGATCGGCGCCGCCTTCAATCCGATGCGCTGCTGCCTCGTCGAAACCGATTTTTGCGGCGATGCGCTCCGGATACCTCGCTGCGAGCGCCAGCCAGTGGGCCTCGTACCGCCGCTCGCCGCTCCCCAGGAGGACGAACGACGCGTCAAGACGCGGGAGCTCGTCGCCGAGCTCAGCCAGTAAATCGAATCCTTTCTGGTCGACCAACCGGGAGATCATCCCGACAAGCGGTCGCCTCCGGCCCTCATGGGTGACGGGCAACCCGAACATCTCGAGCACCATCCGTTTGGCCGCCGCCTTGCCGTTAAGGCGTGACGCGTCGAAGGGCTCGGGCAGGTACGGGTCCCGGGCCGGATTCCATTCATCGTAATCGATCCCGTTCAGGATCCCCACGAGGTCGGCGGATCGGCTGAGGAAAATGCCGTCGAATCCAAAGCCGTAGTCGGGAGTCTGGATTTCGCGGGCGTAGCGCGGGCTGACGGTCGTGATGAGGCGGCTGAAGACGATGCCGCCCTTGAGGAAGCTGATCCGATCCCAGTACTCGAGGGCATTGACGCTCATCAGCTCCCAGCCGAGCCCGAGACGCGGCAGCCAGCTCGCGTCAAAGACCCCTTGGTACGCCAGGTTGTGAATCGTGAAAACGGTCGGCACGCCGCGAAGCGGTGGCGCCATCTGCCGAAGGAGAACCGGCACGAGGCCGGCCTGCCAGTCGTGGGCATGAATTGCGTCGTACCGCTCGCCGGACGCCGCAGCCCATTCGAGTGCGGCACGCGCCAGAAACGCAAAGCGCTCCGGATTGTCCGGGTAGTCGCGGCCAACCGCGCCGTAGAGGTAGTCGCGATCGAAGTATCCCGCGTGGTCCGCGAAGATCGTGCGGACGCCGGGTTCAGCAACCGCGTGCAGGGTCGTCTCCGCGACCTGGCCGCCAAGCGGAACTGTCACGCGGGCGATGGGCTCGCCGGCAGCGACGCCGCGGTACCGCGGGATCACGACATCGACGAAATGGCCAAGCCGTGCCAGCGCTCTCGGGAGTGCGGCGACGACGTCCGCGAGGCCCCCCGTCTTCGCAAACGGCGCGGCCTCGGATGCGACCATGAGGATCCGCATCTCCACCTCAAACATATCACCCGCGGGTGCGTTGTATGATCGGTCGAGTGGCCGATCCCGCAGCTCGTCCAGCTCGTCCCGGCCGGCCAGAATCACGCGAATCCGCGGAGCTCCGTGCGTTACGAGAACGCCAGCCCGAGCTGGCTGAGGCGATCGACCTGCACCTCGAACTCCTGGATGTGCAGCGGCGCGTGCAGGCGCGGATCTCGCTGCCCTGGTTCGAGCTGAACGCCGACATTCTCACGCGCCACCAGGCTGAGGCGCGCCCGCTGCTCCGCTTCGAACAGATCCCGCTCGAACTGACCGATCTCCGACTTGTGGTACGGCAGACGGCCGACATCATGCGCCGGTACGGTGCGCTCGAAGACGCCGACTACCAGAAGGTCCAGACGCTCGGGCGCGACCAGGCGCTACTGGACGTCGTCCGGCAATGGTATCGGACAGGAGCCGAAAGGCACGCCGCCGCGCCAGTCGGCGCGGGCCCCCAGGCTGTCGAACACCACCCCGCGGAAAGCAGCGTGCTCGATCAGGTGTTGATGCTGGCGATGCGACCGTTTCTCTCCCGTTGCGCCGAGGTCCTGCAGCAGCGCGCCGAGCTGGCGATCTGGTCGCATTCCCACTGCGCGCTGTGCGGCGGAGAGCCGGACTTCTCGGTGATTACGCCGGCGGCGGAACGGCACCTGATCTGCGGCCGGTGCACGCTCCGCTGGAAGTTCGAGCCGCTGACCTGCCCGTACTGTCACAACGGCGATCGGTCGCGAATCACGTCCTTCGCGACACCGGACGGACAATATCGGGTGTACGCGTGCGACGTCTGCCGCCGCTATCTCAAAGCCTATGACGGAAGGCGCGCCAGGAGGCCGGTCATGCCTGTCGTCGACAGCGTGGCGACCCTCCCGCTCGACGCGGCGGCCATGCAACGCGGCTATTCGGGTTAGTTCGCGACGGTCGCCGCCTCGACCGGCGCGGCGAACAGGTCCTGGGCCTTGCCCGCGAGCCAGTTGAAGAGGTGCCGGGTTTCCCAGAAGCGCCCGGCATTGGAGCGGGCGCCTAACACAACCACGGCGACCTGCGGGCCGCCCTGGGGCAAACGCAGCAGCGTGGCGAGGCAGTAGCCTGCGTTCCTGATAAAGCCGGTCTTTCCACCCAGGACGTCCACGTCACCGTTCATCACGAGCTGATTCGTGCTGTGGATGTCGATCGTCCGGCGGCCCACGGTCACGCCGTGATGCTGCTTCTGCATGATGCCCGCGATGCGCTCATCGCCGCCCACGTACGCGATCAGCCTCGCCATGTCATACGCCGATGAGACGTTCGCGGAGAGGAGACCCGAGGTATCCGCGTAATGCGTACTAGTCAGGCCAAGCTCCGCCGCCTTTTCGTTCATGCGCACGACAAAGCCGGTCGAACCCTGCGGTGACACGCGCGCAAGCGCCCGCGCCGCCGCGTTATCAGAGGCAATCAGCAGCAGGTGCAGCAGGTCGCTCGTTGAGATCTTATAGCCGGCACGCAGGTAGGTGGTTGACGCCCTGCGTACGTCGGCGCGCTGAATCACAACCTCCCGCGACAGGTCCGGTGAGTCCTCGAGGAAGACCGCAGCCGTCATCACCTTTGTGATGCTGGCGATCGACCGCTGGTTCTGGGAGTTCTCTTCCCACAGTACTTGGCCCGTCGCCGGGTTGTAGATGATGGCGGCCTCGGCGCGAAGGTCGGGCACCAAGGCGCCGTTTGCATCGAGCTTGAACCTCGGCTCCTGCGCGTCTCTCAGCGCGCGGGCTCTCGCCGCCGCGCGGGACGCTACCCGCGTTTGCCTCGCGGCGGGACGCGTTGTGAAGATTGTGAGTCGCCGGCCCGCCTGGATGGCACTCCCACTGAGGCCGTTCCACTGTCTAACCGCATCGACGGTGGTCCCATAGCGCCTGGAGATCGATGACAGTGTCTCTCCGCGCCTGACAACGTGCGCCACACGCCGGCCCGCCGGCGTCTTGGCCGATGCGTCCCCGGAAAGCTGAAGACTCGGCTGAACTTGGCTGGGTCCTCGCGGCGCGGCGGTCTGGGCAGCCGTATCTGTCGGGTGCCCAAGCGCGGCAACCGCGCCAAGCGCACAGATTACTTGGGCTTTCCTGAACAGCCAGGTTCGGATCACTGGGAAACCTTTGCGCGATAACTGGTTACGGATTGAGTGTCGGCATTGTAGCAAACAAACTGTAACGTGCAAGAGGGGTTTTGACAGAACCGGGAGTTCCAAAGTTACCCTCTGCGTATTCATTTGCGTCAGCCAGCCTTCCGCGACGCTCGGCCGTTCCAAGAATAGTGCCAGTTGAGGTGTAAGAAGCTCGGTCGAAAAGTGTGGAACCGATGAGAGAACCGCTGACGTCGACCGAATTTGCTGTGCTGCGCCAGACCATCGCCTCACGCGGGAC
>JACPPO010000150.1 GCA_016190945.1 Acidobacteriota bacterium
GACAGCCGGGGCTCGATCTGGATCGGCCTGGATCGGCGGGAACAACGGCGTCAGCCTATGGCGCAACGACAGGTTCCACACCGTGACCTTCCGGAATGAAGTGTGGGGACGACCCGCATCAGCCATTTTCGATATCGGGCCCGCTATCTCGGTAAAGTGAGGCTAGTCGACGACTTCACCCAGACGCTGGCCCCAGCCAAAGCCGTCCTTCGGACGACGGAGGCTGGCCATGCGCACGCGGTGATCTTCCGGATTGCGGCTCGGGCTGCCGGTGATGACCACGTAGTCGCCAAGCTTCAGCGTTTCTCTGGTAACACCCTGACCCCCGAGCTGACCAGCGCCGCCCCACTCCACCGCGTAGCGCACCATCGTCCCGTCCTTCTCCTTGACCATCACGTGGACGAACGAATGCGGGTTGCGGAACAGGAACTGGACGAGTTCACCCTCGATGGTCACGGACTGGTTTTCTAGGTACGTGGCCGCGAAGGAGTGATGGGCAAACGCCCGGCCGCCGATAGCCGCGAATGCACCGGCCACGAGCAGAACAACCAGCAAACGCTTCAGATGGTTCCTCCCTGCAGAACCTGAACTTTTCTGACCGGACACAACGACCCCCAGCGCGGCGGCCGCGACGATGATCTTCATTGGGTCCCTCCAGAGTCCTAAGATTACACACGCGGAGCCACTCGCCGCGCAATCCCGGAACTCCGGTAGGCGCGGACGGATGCCCGTTACTTCCACTTCCATGGCGGTCTGGATCGGCGACCCGGGCATCATCTGAAGCAGCTCCACCCGGTTCCCTTCGGGATCGCGCACGCTCGTGAGGGTAATTATTTACTTGACTAACCGGGCCAGCCGAGCTATCCTTTGGGTCATGGAAAGGACGCCCGTCATGGAACCCAAAACCCTCCAAGCCGCTATCGTCCACTTCGCCAACCCCGACAACTGTCACCGGTTCCTGACCGAGCTCCGCTGGCCGGACGGCCGGGTCGCCTGCCCAATCTGCGGGGCCGAGAAGCTCAGCTATCTGGCAAACCAGCGCCGCTGGAAGTGCTACGGGAGCCACCCCAAGCCGCAGTTCTCGCTCAAGACCGGCACTCTGTTCGAGGATTCGCCCCTGAGCCTGGATAAGTGGCTGGTCGCCCTCTGGCTGATCGTCAACTGCAAGAACGGTATCAGCAGTTGCGAAATGGCCCGCCACCTGGGAATCACTCAGAAGTCGGCGTGGTTCATGAATCACCGGCTGCGGATGGCCCTGCACCTGGGCTCGTTCGACAAGCTCACCGGCGAGGTGGAGGCAGACGAAACCTTCATCTGCGTAATCCGGCCCATCATGAACGGCGATTCCGGTCGAACGTGAACGCGGATTCCGACCGATGCTGAACACCGATTCCGGCCATCATGAACGCCGATTCCGGCATGATGAACACGGATTCCGGTGATCATGAACGCCGGTTCCGGTCAAGCTGAACACTCATCGGTAGCTGAACGATCCTGAGGCCTTTCCCCCGGAAGGAGGGTCCTGGATGGCAGCCACGAGGCTACTGATGAGAAAACTGCGCGAACTGCTCCGCCTCAAGTATGAAGCCGGTCTCAGCCACCGTGCGATTGCGCAGGCGTGTGCGGTGGGGTTGGGCACGGTCACCACGTATTTGCAGCGCGCCGCGGCCGCGGGCCTGCGGTGGCCGCTTCCCGATGATCTCGATGATGCGGCGCTGGACGCGCGCCTGTTCGCCCGGGCGGCGGGTCCGCCGGATCGGGTGGTGCCCGACTGGAGCGCGCTCCATCAGGAGTTGAAGAAACCGGGCGTGACGCTCGCGCTGCTCTGGACGGAGTATCGCGCCCTCCACCCGGGCGGCTATAGCTACAGTCAGTTGTGTGAGCGGTATCGCCAATGGGCGCGCGCGCTCAGGCCGTCCATGCGCCAGGTGCATCGCGCCGGCGAGAAGCTCTTCGTCGATTTTTCCGGCAAGCGGCCGCATCTCGTCGACACGACGACCGGCGAAGAGACGGCCGTCGAGCTCTTCGTCGGAGTGCTCGGCGCCAGCGGCCTGATCTACGCGGAGGCCACGCGCAGCCAAGACCTGCCGTCGTGGGTCAATGCCCACGTGCGGATGCTGGAGTACTTTCACGGCAGCCCCGCGATCTGGGTGCCGGACAATCTGAAGAGCGGCGTCACGACGGCGCACCGCTACGATCCGGAGATCAACTGCACGTACGCCGACCTCGCGCGGCACTATGGCGCCGTGGTCATTCCCGCCCGGGTGGCGACCCCGACCGACAAGGATCAGGCTTCATACTGCAGTCCTTTCCGTACATTCGATGGCAAGGGCGGATACTGACGTCGGTCGCGGCGTCGTTTGCCGGGCTGGGCGGTTGGCAGCGGTCCGGTTGGCGGTTCGAAGAGAATCGTGCGCTTGTCA
>JACPPO010000158.1 GCA_016190945.1 Acidobacteriota bacterium
CAGGATCACCCTGCGCCCGGCCGACCTGCTCGATCAGCTCTCGCTGGTTCGGGTGATTCAGGACGTCCGGCCGCATGAGTTCTACAACCTGGCGGCGATGTCGTTCGTGCCGGCCTCGTGGGATCAGCCCATGCTCACGGGCGAGTTCAACGCGCAGGGTGTGACGCGCGTGCTCGAGGCGATCCGACAGGTCGACCCTGGCATCCGCATCTATCAGGCGTCGTCCAGCGAGATGTACGGCCGCGTGCGCGAGGTCCCCCAGACGGAACTGACGCCCTTTTACCCGCGCAGCCCGTACGGGGTATCGAAGGTCTTTGGGCATTACATCACCGTGAATTATCGTGAGAGCTACGGCATCTTCGCCGTCTCCGGAATCCTGTTCAATCACGAGTCGCCCCGCCGTGGAATCGAGTTCGTGACTCGTAAGGTCACCGACGGCGTCGCGCGCATCAAGCTGGGACTTGCCAGCCATCTCGGCCTCGGGAACCTTGATGCCTGTCGAGACTGGGGTTTCGCGGGGGATTACGTGCGGGCGATGTGGCTCATGCTGCAGCAGGACACGGCCGACGACTTCGTAATCGCCACAGGCATTTCGCACTCGGTGCGGCAGCTCGTGGAATGCGCGTTCGGTCACGCGGGGCTCGATTGGCAGAAGTACGTGCGGGTCGATCCCGCCTTCCTGCGACCCGCCGAAATCGACCATCTGATTGGAGATGCCAGCAAGGCGCGGAAGGTCCTTGGCTGGGAGCCCAAGGTCACCTTCGAGCGGCTGATCGCGATGATGGTCGATGCCGACCTTGCGCGGCTTTCTGAGCAGCCGGTCCGGGCCGGCGCGGCGCGGTAGGAGACATGGTGAATCTGAAGGACAAGATTCGGGATCGCACGGCGCGGGTCGGCGTCATCGGCCTCGGCTACGTGGGACTGCCGCTGGCCGTGGAGTTCGCGAAAAAGGGGTTCCACGTCACCGGATTCGACGTCGACGCATCGAAAGTCGACGCGATCAACGCGGGCCGCAGCTACATCCTCGACGTCAAGACCGAGAAGGTCGGAGAGTGCGTCGATGCCGGCCGCCTGAGAGCGACGACCGATATGTCGCACTTGAAGGAGATGGACGCGATCGACATCTGCGTGCCGACGCCGCTACGCAAGACGAAGGATCCCGATCTGTCGTACGTGATCCAGGCCGTGGATTCCGTCAAGGCGTACCTCAGGCGCGGCCAGCTCGTGATTCTCGAGTCGACCACGTACCCGGGAACCACCGACGAGGTCGTGCAGCCCGCGCTCGAAGAGAACGGCTTGAAGGCCGGCGTCGACTTCTACCTGGCATTTTCACCCGAGCGCGTCGACCCTGGCAACGACGCCTTCAGCACGCGCTCGATCCCGAAGGTCGTCGGCGGGTTCAATCGGCAGAGCACCGAGCTCGCGTCGGATCTCTACGGATCGATTATCGACACCGTTGTTCCGGTGAGCTCGACGCAGGTGGCCGAGATGGTCAAGCTGCTCGAGAACACGTTCCGCGCGGTCAACATCGGTCTCGTCAACGAGATCGCGCTGATGGCCCACCGGATGAACATCGATGTCTGGGAGGTGATCGACGCCGCCAGTACCAAGCCGTTTGGCTTCATGCCGTTCTACCCAGGGCCTGGTCTTGGCGGGCACTGTATCCCGATCGATCCGTTCTACCTGTCATGGAAGGCCCGCCAGAACGGGTTCGAGTGCCGGTTTATCGAGCTGGCCGGCCACGTCAACTCGTCAATGCCCACGTATGTCGTCGAACGCGTCGGCGAGGCGCTCAACACGGTGAAGAGGTCGATTAACGGATCCAGGATCCATGTCTTCGGTGTCGCGTACAAGAAGGACGTCAGCGACACGCGCGAGTCGCCGGTGCTCGACGTCCTCGCGTTGCTGCACCAGCGCGGCGCGGCGCTGAGTTACACCGACCCGTACGTGCCCAAGCTACGGCACGACGACATCAATTTGTGCTCCGTGCCGGCAGAGAAGGCGGGGCAGGGCGTCGACTGCGCGGTGATCTGCACCAATCACAAGGCGTTCGACTACCCCGGCATCGTCGAGCGCTATCCCCTGGTCGTCGATACGCGCAACGCCTTGAAGGGGATCGCAGGGGCGCACATTTTCCGCCTCTAGC